>DASUQN010000028.1:0-14116 GCA_036280515.1 Intrasporangium sp.
CGTAGGCGTGGACTCCTCCGACTCGCTCGTCGAGACGATCAGGGGGCACCGATGGATCTCGATGCTCGTGGCGATCGGCCTCATCGGGCTGCTCGTCTCGACGATCGGCTCGGCCAGCTTCGACGAGGCCACCGTGCAGGCCGGGATGGAGCGCCTCGAGTCGAGCAACGCCACGACCGGCAACATCACCGGCCTGGCGAACCTCATCTTCGGACAGTATGTCTGGATCTTCGAGGTCCTCTCAGCCGTGCTCATCACGGCAGCCGTGGCCGCGATGGTCCTCGCACACCGTGAGCGACTGGCTCCGAAGCTCACCCAGGGCGAATGGGCCGCGAAGCGGATCCGCGACAACAAGTTCGTCGCCGGCCTGCCGGCGCCCGGTGTCTACGCCCGCCACAACGCAGTCGACACACCGGCCCTGCTGCCGGACGGCACGCCGAGCAAGGACTCCGTCTCCCGGGTCCTCATCGCCCGAGAGCAGGTCGCCCGGCCGGACGAGTTCCTGGACGTCGAGCGCCACATCCTCGGGGCCGCGCAAGCCGAGCGTGACGCTGCCCGGGGCGGCACCCGGGCCCGCCGCTCGGTCGACCCGGAGGAGGGTACGGACCAGTGAGCCCGCTCAACTACATCTACCTGTCGATCGTGCTGTTCTCCATCGGGACCGCCACGGTGCTGCTGCGGCGCAACGCGATCATCGTCTTCATGGGCGTCGAGCTGATGCTCAACGCCACGAACCTCGCGCTCGTGACGTTCTCGCGGATCCACGGCGGGCTGGACGGCCAGGTCATGGCGCTCTTCGTCATGGTCGTCGCCGCCGCCGAGGTCGTCGTCGGCCTGGCCATCATCATGGCCATCTTCCGTGCCCGACGGTCGGCCTCGGTCGACAACGCCAACCTGCTGAAGCTGTAAGGGAGCCCTCACTCGATGTCAACAGGCATGGGAAACCTCTTCCAGGCGTCCAGCACGTATGCCGCTGGGCTGGCCACGCACGCCGGCGAAGCCCACGCTGCCAGCGGGATCACGTCGATTGCGTGGCTGCTCATCGCGCTGCCCATGCTCGGCGCCGCGCTGCTGCTCTTCGGCGTGCGCCGCACCGACTCCTTCGGGCCGGTGCTCGCCACGGCGCTGTCCTGGGGCTCCTTCGTCGTCGGCGCACTGATCTTCGTCCAGATGCTCGGTCAGGACGAGGAGAACCGCCATTCGTCGGTGCACCTGTTCAACTTCGTCACGGCTGGGTCGTTCTCCGCGGATGCATCGCTGCTCGTGGACCAGCTGTCGATCGCCTTCGCCTTGCTCATCACCTTCGTCGGGTCGCTCATCCACGTGTACTCCCTCGGGTACATGGAGGGTGACCCCGACAAGCGGCGCTTCTTCGGTTACCTCAACCTCTTCGTCGCAGCCATGCTCCTGCTCGTGCTCGCCGACAACTACCTGCTCCTCTACGTCGGCTGGGAGGGCGTCGGCCTGGCGTCGTACCTGCTCATCGGCTTCTGGAACTGGAACTCCGCCTATGCCGCCGCGGCGAACAAGGCCTTCGTGGCCAACCGCGTCGGTGACTTCGGCCTCTCGGTCGCGATCATCCTGATGTTCTTCCACTTCGGGGCGGTGGACTTCGAGACGGTCCTCGGCGCGGCCGGGAGCGAGGCCAACCAGGGCTTCATGACGGCGATCGGCCTCCTGCTCCTGCTCGGAGCCTGCGGCAAGTCTGCACAGTTCCCGCTCCAGAGCTGGCTCGGTGACGCGATGGCCGGCCCGACACCGGTGTCCGCGCTGATCCACGCGGCGACCATGGTCACGGCAGGCGTGTACCTCGTCGTGCGCTCCGGCGCGATCTTCGAGGCGTCGCCCAACGCGCAGCTCGCCGTCGTCATCGTCGGCGCGATCACGCTGCTGTTCGGTGCGATCGTCGGGTGCGCCAAGGACGACATCAAGAAGGCCCTCGCGGCCTCGACGATGTCGCAGATCGGCTACATGATGCTCGCTGCCGGACTCGGGCCGGTCGGCTATGCCTTCGCGATCTTCCACCTGCTCACCCACGGCTTCTTCAAGGCCGGGATGTTCCTCGGAGCCGGGTCGGTCATGCACGGCATGAATGACCAGGTCGACATGCGCCGCTTCGGCGGCCTGTCCGGGCTCATGAAGATCACCTGGGTCACCTTCGGCCTCGGCTGGCTCGCGATCATCGGGGTCCCACCGTTCTCCGGCTTCTGGTCGAAGGACAAGATCATCGAGGCTGCCTTCATCGGCGAGGGGTGGCGCCCCTGGGTGTTCGGCGGGGCCGCCCTCATCGGTGCCGGGATCACCGCCTTCTACATGTCGCGCCTGTTCTTCATGACCTTCCACGGCAAGAAGCGCTGGACCGATGACGTCCATCCACACGAGGCCGGCAGCCTCATGACGGTGCCGATGATGGTGCTCGCGGTCGGCTCGGCCCTGCTCGGCCTCATCATCGGCCCGACGGGCCTGTTCAGCTCATGGCTGGAGCCCGTGACCGGCGCGCCCGGAGAAGAGCACCCGGTCCTCTCCGTGCCGGTCATCATGGCCCTCACCATGGTCCTCGTGGCGGGCGGCGTCGCCTACGCCTGGCTGCGCTACTGGCGCGACGACGTGGCGGTGGTGGCTCCCGCCGGGTCGCTGGTGACCCAGGCCGCCCGCAACGACCTCTACCAGGACCAGGTCAACGAGGCCCTCCTCATGCGGCCCGGCATCCACCTGACCCGATCCCTCGTGTTCCTCGACGGCAAGGGCGTCGACGGTGGGGCCGGCGGCCTCGCGGCCCTGATCGGTGGGACCTCATCCCGACTGCGGCGGATCCAGAACGGGTTCGCGCGTTCCTATGCCCTGACGATGCTCGCCGGCGTCGTCGCCATCCTCGGTGCACTGTGGGTGATCTCCTGATGAACGACTCGACCACCGCGATGTCCACGATTCCGTGGCTCACGATCCTGGCCGCATTGCCGTTGCTCGGATCGCTCGTCGTGGCGTTCGCGCCGGTAACCGTCGAGAACGCCAAGCGCATCGCGCTCGGCACGTCGATCGTCACCCTCGCCATCGGCATCGTCGCCGCGCTGCAGTTCGACACCGGATCCTCGGCGCAGTTCCAGCTCGGTCAGTACGCCGAGTGGATCCCGCAGCTCGGCGTCAGCTACGCCATGGGTGTCGACGGGATCGCGCTCGTGCTCATCCTCATGGCGCTGGTCCTCACGCCCGTCTGCCTGCTCGCCGCGTGGCACGACGTTCCCGATGAGGCGGACGCCGTCAGTGCGAGGCGCGCCAAGGCCTACTTCGCGCTGCTGCTCTCGCTCGAGACGTTCATGGTCGGCGTCTTCGCCGCGACGGACGTCTTCCTGTTCTACGTCTTCTTCGAAGCGATGCTCATCCCGGTGTACTTCCTCATCGGTCGCTTCGGCGGACCCCGACGCCAGTACGCCGCGATGAAGTTCCTGCTCTTCTCGCTCGCGGGCGGGCTCATCATGCTCGTGGCCGTGATCGCGGTCTACCTGCAGGGACCGGGCGGAGCGGACGGCTTCCTCGTCTCCAGGCTGACCGGCCTCGACCTCGACCCCACGACGGAGCGCCTGCTCTTCGCCGGCTTCTTCCTCGCCTTCGCGGTCAAGGCCCCGATGGTTCCGGTGCACACGTGGCTGCCGGATGCCGCCACCGAGGCGACGCCTGCGACGGCCACGCTCCTCGTCGGCGTGCTCGACAAGGTCGGCACCTTCGGCATGATCCGCTTCTGCCTCCAGCTCTTCCCGGACGCGAGCGAGTGGGCCACGCCGTTCGTCATCGCGCTCGCGGTCACTTCCGTGCTCTACGGCGCCCTGCTCGCCATCGGCCAGACCGACATGATGCGCCTGATCGCCTACACGTCCGTGAGCCACTTCGGGTTCATCGTGCTCGGGATCTTCGCCTTCACCAACGTCGGTGGTGCCGGCTCGTCGCTGTACATGCTCAACCACGGGTTCTCGACCGCGGCCCTGTTCCTCTTCGCCGCCATGCTCGTCCATCGGCGCGGCAGCAAGCGGATCCCGGACTACGGCGGATGGCAACGCGTCACCCCGGGTCTGGCCGGCATCTTCCTCGTCGCCAGCATGTCGGGCCTGGCCCTGCCCGGGCTGGCGAGCTTCGTGTCGGAGTTCCTCGTCTACGTCGGGACCTACCCGACGCAGCCCGTGGCAGCAGTCCTCGCCACCACCGGCATCATCCTGGCCGCGCTCTACATGCTGCTCATGTACAAGCGCGTCATGACCGGCCCGAAGCCGGAGTCCCTGGCGCCCGATCCCGGCGTGGTCGACGAGAAGTGGCGCAAGTCCTCCGGCGGGACGGTGATCGCCGACCTGTCGCTGCGAGAGAAGCTCGTGGCCGCACCGCTGATCGCCGCGTTCCTCGTGCTCGGCTTCTATCCGAACCTGGCCCTGGACGTCATCAACCCGGCCGTCGACACGTCGCTGTCGCACGTCTCGACCGCTGACACGTCACCACCCGCGGCGGACGCCGCGGCTGAAGGGAACTCGAAGTGACCGCCGCTGCTCCGCTCGCGCTGCCCACGGCCTTCCAGATGGCGCAGGTGGACTACATCGCCATCCTGCCGTTCCTCATCGTCCTCGGCGCGGCGGTGATCGGGGTCATCATCGAGGCGTTCGCCCCTCGTGAGCGCCGCTTCCTGACGCAGACCACCCTGGCCGTGCTCGCGCTGCTGGGCGCCTTCGTCGCGGTCATCGTCGCCGTCGACCACCAGGGCTACACGATGGGGTTCACCGACGGCGAGTCCGGACGAAAGCTCTTCGCCCTGACCATCGACGGGCCCGCTCTCTTCATGCAGGGCACCATCGTCCTCATGGGCGTGCTCGGCATCCTCACCATGGCCGAACGGCTCGGTGGGGTCGGTCCGGACGCGTTCACGCCGAGTGGTGCCTCGACCCCCGGGTCGGCGCTCGAGGCGGCCGCGACCCGCGCGGGTGCGCTCACCTCGGAGGTCTTCCCGCTGGCGATGTTCGCCATCGCGGGCATGATGCTCTTCCCGACGACGAACGACCTCATCGGCATGTTCGTCGCCCTCGAGGTGCTCTCCCTGCCGCTCTACGTCCTCACGGGTCTCGCCCGTCGCCGCCGCCTGCTCTCTCAGGAGGCGTCGCTCAAGTACTTCCTGCTCGGATCGTTCAGCTCGGCGTTCTTCCTCTTCGGCACCGCCCTGCTCTACGGCTACGCGGGTTCGGTGTACTTCGCCGACCTCAGCGCCGCGATCGCAGCTGGTCCCTTGGCGATGAACGGTCTGCTCGTCCCCGGAGCCTTCCTCGTCTTCGTGGGCCTGCTGTTCAAGGTCGGCGCCGTGCCGTTCCATGCCTGGACGCCGGACGTCTACCAAGGCGCACCGACGCCCGTCACCGGTTTCATGGCTGCGGCCACGAAGGCTGCCGCCTTCGGCGCCATCCTGCGGCTCGCCTACGTCGGTCTCGACACGGCCCGGTGGGAGTGGACCAACGCGCTGGTGGTCGTCGCCCTGCTCACCATGGTCGTCGGGTCCGTGCTCTCCGTGACGCAGACGGACATGAAGCGACTGCTGGCCTACTCGTCGATCGCGCACGCGGGCTTCATCCTCGTCGGCGTCCTCGCCTTCGACCGCAAGGCCATCAGCGCCGTGCTGTTCTACCTGGTGGCCTACGGGTTCGCCACGATCGCCGCGTTCGCCATCGTGAACCTGGTGCGCCAGAACGGCACGGAGGCGACGCACCTGTCGCAGTGGGCTGGTCTGGGCAAGCGCTACCCCGTCGTCGCCGGCGCCTTCGCCTTCCTCATGCTCGCCTTCGCCGGCATCCCGCTCACCTCAGGCTTCGTCTCGAAGTTCGCCGTGTTCTCCGCGGCCATCGGGTCGGGAGGGGCCACCGGCACCGTCCTCGCCATCGTCGGTGTGATCTGTTCCGCGATCACGGTCTTCGTCTACGCCAGGGTCATCGTGCTGATGTTCTTCAGCGAGCCGCCCAGCGAGACCGTGGTGGTCGTCACCCCCTCGGTCGGCACGACGTTCTCCATCGCGGTCGGGACGATGATCACTCTCGCCCTCGGGGTCCTGCCGTCGGCGTTGCTCGACCTCGCCGACCGGGCCTCGCAGTTCGTCCGCTGACCGACGAGGTCACCGGCCCAAGCCCCCAGGAAGTCCATGACGACGCACGCCACCCCGCCGCTCCTCACCATCCCCGGTGCAACGCCGGAGCTGGCGACACACCTGCAGGATGGGCTCGCCCGGGTCGACGCCCTCCTGCGCGAGGTCGTCGACCACGAGGACCCGTTCATCGCGGCGGCCTCCGCGCACCTCGCCCAGGCAGGTGGCAAGCGGTTCCGACCGCTCCTGACCTTCTTGGCCGCGGAGCTCGGCAGCGGCATCAACGAGGACGTGGTCCGGGCCGCCGCGGGCGTCGAGCTGACCCACCTCGCGTCGCTGTACCACGACGACGTCATGGACGAGGCGGAGGTGCGCCGCGGCGTTCCGTCCGCCAATGCCGCCTACGACAACTCGACGGCGATCCTCGTCGGAGACCTGCTCTTCGGCAAGGCCTCGGAGCTCATCGCGGCCCTCGGCGCCGACGCCGTGCTCATCCAGGCGCAGACCTTCGTGCGGCTGTGCTCGGGGCAGATCCGGGACGACCGGCCCTGCCCCCCGGACGTCGACCCGGTCGACTACTACCTCGGTGTGCTCGCCGACAAGACGGGCGCCCTCACCGCGACCGCGTGCCGCTACGGAGCGATGTTCAGCGGGGGCAGGCCGGAGGTCGTCGAGACGTTGCGGGCCTACGGGGAGAAGGTCGGCATGGCCTTCCAGCTCGCCGACGACCTCATCGACATCGCCTCCGACTCCGATGCGAGTGGCAAGACGCCGGGGACCGACCTCCGCGAGGGGGTCGACACACTGGCGGTGCTCCGTGCGAAGGCCTCCACCGACCCGGCGGATGCGCGCCTCCTCGAGCTGCTCGGCTCCGACCTGTCCGACGACGACGGGGGCGTCGCCGAGGCGCTGGCGCTGCTGCGGCAGCACCCGGCCCTCGAGGCGGCCCGGACCGAGACCTACGACGTCGCCCGGGAGGCGCAGGCCCTGCTCGACCCGCTCCCGGACACTGCAGCGAAGACTGCACTCCAGGCGCTCGCCCTGTCCGTCGTCGAGCGCGTCGGCTGACCATGAGCCGTCGCCCGCAGCCGAGCCCGGTGGCGGAGCGGCTCTCCCGCGCGACGGCAACCCTGCCCGCCCCGCTCGCTGTCGTCGACCTCGCTGCGTTCGACCGCAACGCCGACACCCTCGTCGGTCGCGCCCACGGCAAGCCGATCCGCATCGCCACCAAGTCACTCCGCTGCCGCACCCTCATCGAGCGCGCCCTCGCCCGGGACGGCTTCGAAGGCCTCATGTGCTACTCCGTGCGCGAGGCGATCTGGTGGGCACGCGCGGGCCACACCAACCTCCTCGTCGCCTACCCGAGCGTGGACGTCCCCGCGCTGACCCAGCTCGTCGCCGACCCGGCCCTCCGCGCCGCAGTCTGCGTCATGGTCGACAGCGTCGAGCTCGTCGATCTCATCGCCCGCGACCTGCCCGACCACCGGGGCCTGCGGGTCGCCGTGGACGTGGACTCCTCACTCCGCCTCGGGCCCGTCCACCTGGGCGTGCGGCGCTCGCCCCTGCGCGCGCCGGAAGACGTCGAGGCCGTGGTCCGGCGCGCCCTCGAGCACGGCCTCGCGGTGGTGGGGCTGATGTTCTACGACGCCCAGATCGCCGGTCTCCCCGACACGTCGCCAGCCGTCCGGCAGGTGAAGGCCCGCTCCGACGCCCAGCTCCGGACCCGGCGCGCCGAGGTGGTCAGGGCCATCCGGAGCCTGACCGACCTCGAGCTCGTCAACGGGGGCGGCACGGGCAGCCTGCACGTCACGGGGCTCGACCCGGCCCTCACCGAGCTCGCCGCCGGATCCGGGCTCTACGCCCCGGTGCTGTTCGACGGTTACGACGGGCTGACGCTCGAACCGGCCGCCTTCTTCGGCTGCCCGGTGGTGCGCCGCCCCGCCGACGACATCGTCACGGTCTACTCCGGCGGCTACCTCGCGTCCGGGCCGCCGGGCTGGTCTCGCGTCCCGCAGCCGCTCGAGGAGCAGGGGCTGCGCCTCATGCGCACGGAGGGGACCGGCGAGGTGCAGACCCCCCTCAAGGGGGCGGCGGCCGGCCGCATCAGCCTGGGCGATCGGATATGGTTCCGGCACGCCAAGGCGGGTGAGCTCGCGGAGCGTTTCACCCATCTGGCGCTGGTCGACGGTGTCGCGGTCGTCGGGGAGGCGGCGACGTATCGCGGAGAAGGGCAGTGCTTTGGCTGAGACACGGCGACAGGTCGTCCGCAGCATCGAGTGGTCGAACTGGGCAGGCACCGAGTCGTCGACGCTCGCCCGGGTCGCGACTCCCCGCTCCGAGGAGGAGCTCATCGAGGAGATCCACAAGGCACGGCGTCGCGGCCTGCGCGTCAAGGCGATCGGCGCCGGTCACTCGTTCACGGGGGTGGCGGTCACCGACGGCCTCCAGCTGCGACTGGGCGGCCTGACCGGCGTCACGACCATCGACGCGACTCGTGGCGAGGCGACGGTCCGCGCCGGCACGCCCCTGCACGTCCTCAACGAGGAGCTCGCCCAGCTCGGGTTCGCGCTGCCCAACCTCGGCGACATCGACCGGCAGAGCATCGCCGGCGCGATCGCCACCGGCACCCACGGCACGGGGCTACGGTTCACCGGCCTCGCCGGCGGCGTCCGCTCGCTGCGGATCGTCCTCGCCGACGGGTCGGTCGTGGACTGCTCCCCCACCCACGAACCTGACCTCTTCCAGGCCGCGCGCCTCGGCCTGGGCGCGCTCGGCGTCATCACCGAGGTCACCGTGGAGGTCGTTCCTGCCTTCCTGCTGCAGGCTGACGAGCGCCCCGAGCCCCTCGGCGCCGTCCTCGACGCGCTCGATGACGAGATCGAGTCGCACGACCACTTCGAGTTCTACTGGTACCCCCACACCGAGCGCACCCAGGTCAAGCGCAACACGCGGGTCGGGCCGGGCGTCGAGGCGGACCCACTGCCCCGATGGCGACGGACCCTCGACGACGACATCCTGACCAACCGTGTCTGGGAGGCGGCCTGCCGGTTCGCCACGCGAGTGCCCCGATCGACGAAGCCGCTCATGAACGTCGCCGTCCGGGTCCAGACCGCGCGTACCTACACGGACAGCTCGTACAAGGTCTTCGCAACCCCTCGCGAGGTCCGGTTCCGCGAGTCGGAGTGGGCCTTTCCGCGAGCGGCGCTGGGGGACGTGCTTCTCGAGGTCAAGGCGTGGGTGGACAGCCACGACGAGACGATCTCCTACCCGGTCGAGTGCCGCGTGGCGGCGCCGGACGACGTGTGGCTGTCCACGGCCCACGAGCGCGAGACCGCCTACGTCGCCGTGCACCACTACCACCGCCGCGCCGACGGTGCGTACTTCGACGCCGTCGAGCAGATCGCGATGAGCCACGGCGGACGTCCCCACTGGGGCAAGCTGCACTCGCGGAACGCCGACTACCTCCGGTCGGTCTACCCGCGCCTCGACGACTTCCGCGCCGTGCGCGACCGCGTCGACCCGGACCGGCTCTTCGGCAATCCCTACCTGGAGCAAGTCCTCGGCAGCTGACCCGCCCGCGGCGTCCTCGCCGTGACGCTGCATCGCCCACGCGCGCCGGATCGCGTCCCGGATGGCTCCGGCATCGCCGGAGAGGTCAGCTTGCAGCTTGTGGTGCGCCTCCCAGCGCGGCGGCACGCCGAAGGTCTCGGGGTGGCGCTCGAGCAGGTCCTCCCGCTCCGCCATGGGCACCCGCACGAGGAGAGTGCCCGGCAGGTCCTCGCGCACGACGAGCCGATCGTCGACGTACCACGCGACCCGGCCCGGGTGGCCCTTGCGTCGCACCCCGGGAAGCGACGTCACGAACTCATCGACCTCGTCCAGCCTCACGTCGTCGAGCGTGACCGGGCGTTGGGCGCGGACCCAGCCCAGCGGCATACGGAATGTGCCGTATGCCGCTGGGCTCGCTCACGCTCGAACGCTCACTCCGTGGGTGGCCGGGTCATCGCGAGGACGTCGAGCGCCTCGTCGAGCTGCGCCTCGGTGAGGCGACCGTCGGCGAGGTGGCCATCCTCGATGACGACCTCGCGAATCGTCTTGCGCTCCTTCACCGCTCGCTTGACGACCGCTGCCGCGGCCTCGTAGCCGATGTGGCGGTTGAGCGGCGTCACGATCGACGGCGAGCTCTCGGCCAGCGTGCGCGCGTGCTCTGCGTCAGCCGTGATGCCGTCGACGCACCGGTCGGCGAGCAGGCGGCTCGTGGCAGCGAGCAGCTGGATCGACTCGAGGACGTTCTTGGCCAGGACCGGCAGCATGACGTTGAGCTCGAAGTTCCCGGCCGCGCCAGCCGTCGTGATCGCCACGTCGTTGCCGATGACCTGGGCGCACGCCATCAGGGTGGCCTCGGGGATGACCGGGTTGACCTTGCCCGGCATGATGCTCGAGCCGGGCTGCAGGTCAGGCAGGTGGATCTCGCCGAGGCCGGTGCGGGGTCCGGAGGACATCCACCGCAGGTCGTTGCAGATCTTCGTCAGGCTGACGGCGACCACCTTGAGGGCTCCGGACAGCTCGACGACGGCGTCCTGCGAGGACTGCGCCTCGAAGTGGTTCTCCGCCTCGCGGAAGGGCTGGCCGGTCGCCTCCGAGACCCGCTCGATGACGGCCCGCGCGAAGCCCGGTGCAGCGTTGAGTCCGGTGCCGGCCGCCGTTCCACCGAGCGGAAGCTCGGCGGTGGCGTCGGCCGCATGCCGGACCCGGTCCGCGCCGAGCTCGACCTGGCGGCGGTAGCCGCCGAACTCCTGGCCGAGCGTCACCGGCACCGCGTCCATGAGGTGGGTGCGCCCCGCCTTGACGACCTCGGCGAACTCCGCCTCCTTGCGGCCAAGGGCGGTCGCGAGGTGGCGCAGCGCCGGCACGAGGTCCTCCCGGGCGGCGATCGTCGCCGCGACGCGCAGCGCGCTCGGGAACGTGTCGTTGCTCGACTGTCCGTAGTTGACGTGGTCGTTCGGATGGACGTCGAGACCGGTCGACGAGCTGGCGAGGCGCGCGATCACCTCGTTGACGTTCATGTTCGTCGAGGTGCCGGACCCGGTCTGGAAGACGTCGATGGGGAAGTGGTCGTCGTGACGGCCCTCGGCGATCTCCCGGGCAGCGCCCACGATGGCCCGGGCCCGCTCCCCGTCGAGGACGCCGAGCTCGGCGTTGACGGCGGCTGCGGCCGCCTTGAGCCGGGCGAGCGCGTGCACGACGCCCGCGGGAACGGGCCTACCGCTGATGGGGAAGTTCTCGATCGCCCGGGCCGTCTGCGCCCCGTAGAGGGCATCGGCAGGGACCTGCACCTCGCCCATCGAGTCGTGCTCGGTCCGGAACCCCGTGGCCTGTTGGTCGCTCATGGTCCCATCATGCTCCGCCGGCCACCGGGCCCGACAATCCACCCCGGACTGATCTGTTCCGGTGTTGCCGGCTGCGCTGCCCGGACAATCCGGCCCGGACTGATCTGCTCGGGTGGCGTTGCCTAGCCCATGGCAACCTCTGCGGCCTCGCGTGCGATCTCGAGCTCCTCCTCCGTCGGCACGACGAGCACGGCGACCCGGCTCGAAGCCGTCGAGATCCGGTGCTCACCCGACGTCGCCGCCGCGTTGGCCGCCTCGTCGAGCTCGATGCCGAACAGCTCCGTCAGGCCGTCGAGGGCAGCGGCTCGGACCGGAGGACTGTGCTCACCGATCCCCGCGGTGAAGGCCACGGCATCGACGCGACCGAGCACAGCGGCATACGCCCCGATGTACTTGCGCAAGCGGTGGGCCACGACGTCCAGCGCAAGGCACGCGTCGGGGTCGCCGGCGGCGGCCCGTTCCTGGACCTCACGGAAGTCGTTGGTCCCGGCGAGGCCCTTGACGCCGCTCTCCTTGTTGAGCGCGTGGTCGTACTCCTCGAGGGAGATACCGGCAGCCCGGGACAGGTGCGCGGGGAGCGAGGGGTCCAGGTCGCCCGGCCGCGTGCCCATGACGAGGCCCTCGAGCGGGGAGAGGCCCATCGACGTGTCCACGCTGCGCCCACCCGCGACGGCGGTCGCGCTCGCGCCGTTGCCGAGGTGCAGCACGATGACGTTGGCCTCCTCGACGGCCAGACCCAGCAGCTCCGCGGCGCGCCGTGACACGTAGGAGTGCGAGGTCCCGTGGAAGCCGTAGCGGCGGACCCGGTGGCCCTCGCGCCAGGCCCGCTTGACGGCATAGGTGTAGGCGCGGGGCGGCAGCGTCTGGTGGAAGGCGGTGTCGAAGACGGCGACCTGCGGCACGTCGGGGAAGTGGGCGCGAGCCACCCGGATGCCCTCGAGGTTCGCGGGGTTGTGCAGCGGAGCCAACGGGATGAGCCGCTCGATCGTCGCCTCCACCGCGTCGTCGATGGGCGTCGGCACGCTGAAGTCGGCGCCTCCGTGGACGACTCGGTGCCCGACAGCGAGGAGCTCGACCTTCGCGAGGTCGGGACCGCGCTCGGCGAAGGCGGCGAGCACGAGCTCGAAGGCCGCGCCGTGGTCGGCCACGCTGGCCTCCTGACGGTGATCCTCACCCCCCACGGAATGCCTTGCGAGAGAGGTCGTCTCGCCGATGCGCTCGATCAGCCCGCTGGCGAGGGACTCGCTCGAGTCGACGTCGATGAGGTCGTACTTGAGCGACGACGACCCGGCGTTGATGACGAGGACGAGGCCGCTCACTCGCTGGCCTCCGCCTGGATCGCGGTGATGGCGATGGTGTTGACGATGTCCCGCACGAGAGCTCCTCGGGAGAGGTCGTTGACCGGCTTGTTGAGCCCCTGGAGGACGGGCCCGATGGCGACCGCCCCGGAGGTCCGTTGCACGGCCTTGTACGTGTTGTTGCCGGTGTTGAGGTCGGGGAAGATGAAGACCGTGGCCCGTCCGGCCACCGGGCTGTCCTTGAGCTTGGCGGCGGCCACGGCGGCATCGACGGCCGCGTCGTACTGGATCGGCCCCTCGACCGACAGGTGCGGCGCTCGGGACCTCACCAGCTCGGTGGCGGTGCGCACCTTGTCAACGTCCGCGCCGGTGCCCGACCCTCCCGTGGAGTAGGACAGCATGGCGACGCGCGGCTCGATGCCGAACTGGTGCGCGGTCGCGGCCGACGAGATGGCAATGTCGGCGAGCTGCTCAGCAGTGGGGTCGGGGATGACGGCGCAGTCGCCGTAGACGAGGACGCGGTCGGCCAGCGACATGAGGAACACCGAAGAGACGGTGTTGACGTCGGGCGTCGTCTTCACGACCTCGAGGGCCGGTCGGATCGTGTGCGCCGTCGTGTGGATGGCACCGGAGACCATGCCGTCGGCCATCCCGTCGACGACCATCATCGTGCCGAAGTAGCTCGGGTCGACGACGACGTCCCGGGCCTGCTCGAGCGTGATCCCCTTGTGCGCCCGAAGGGTCGCGTACTGCTCGGCGAACCGCGCCCTCAGCGGTTCGTCGCGAGGGTCGATCAGGCTGGCAGCCTCGACGTCGAGGCCGAGCTGGGCGGCGCGCCGGCGGATGGCGGCGGGGTCGCCGAGGAGCGTGAGCCGCACGACGCGTCGTCGCAGGAGCTGGTCCGCGGCCCGCAGGATCCGGTCCTCCTCGCCCTCCGGCAGCACGACGTGCTTGTCCGCGGCGCGGGCGCGGTCGAGCAGCTGGTGCTCGAACATGAGCGGCGTGACGACGTGGCTGGGCGAGACCTTGAGGCGGTCGAGCAGTTCTGCGCCGTCGATGTGCTCGTCGAAGAGGCTGAGGGCGGTCTCGATCTTGCGCGACGCAGAGCGGGTCAGCCGCGGCACCACGCCCGAGAGCGTCGCGGCGGTCTGCATCGTGCCGGTGGCACAGCTGATCACCGGCACGTGCACCTCGAGGCCCTCGACGAGCGTCGCGATCGGCGATGGCAGCTCGAAGCCGCCGTTGAGGACGATCCCCGACGGGCTCGGCAGGGTCTGCGACCGGTGGGCGAGCAGCAGGCCGAGGAGCACGTCACCGCGGTCAGGCGG
>DASUQN010000029.1:0-2116 GCA_036280515.1 Intrasporangium sp.
GTCCTCATCACGACGCGGGGAGCCAACGCCGAGGGGGAGTACGGCGGCACCGGCGCGGGCGTCATCGTCAACGCCATGGGCACGATCCTCACCGCGCTGCACGTCGTCGAGGACGCGGACTCCATCACCGTCGCCTACACCGACGGCACGAGCTCTCCGGCCACCATCGCCTCCGCGGACCCCGACAACGACATCGCGGCGCTCATGCCCGAGACGCTCCCCCAGCCGGTCGTGCCCGCTGTACTCGGTGGCGGAGTGCAGGTCGGTACTCCGGTCTACGCGGTCGGACATCCACTCGGGCTGCCGGATTCCCTCTCGTCGGGCGTCGTGTCCGCGCTGGACCGCGACGTCCGCGTCGACGGGAGCCGCCGCCTCGAGAACCTCATCCAGATCGACGCTGCGGTCAACCCCGGTAACTCCGGCGGACCGCTCCTCAACAGTGCCGGCCAGGTTGTCGGCATCGTCACGGGCCTCGCCAACCCCAACGACGAGAGTCTCTTCGTCGGGATCGGCTTCGCCGTACCCATCGCCACCGCCGGCGGCACCGCCGGCGGGCCACCCCGCTGAGAGCCTCAGGCAGCAGCCCGAAGCACGCCGACCCACGAGCAGGAGGAGCCGACATGGAGGGCGAGAGGACGCACGACACGCGAGCAGCAGCAGGCTCGGGGCACCAGCTGCTGGAGCAGCTGCTCTACGAGGTGAAGCGGACCATCGTCGGGCAGGACCTCCTCCTCGAGCGCATGGTCGTCGCCCTGCTCGCCCGCGGCCACCTGCTCGTCGAGGGGGTGCCCGGCCTGGCGAAGACGATGGCGATCAAGACGCTGGCCCAGGCGATCGGTGGCGAGTTCCAGCGCATCCAGTTCACCCCTGACCTCGTGCCCGCCGACCTCGTCGGGACGCGGATCTACAACCAGCGGGACGGCGAGTTCCAGGTCTCGCTCGGTCCCGTCTTCGCCAACCTCGTCCTCGCCGACGAGATCAACCGCGCACCGGCCAAGGTGCAGAGCGCCCTCCTCGAGGTGATGCAGGAGCGCCAGGTCACGATCGGCCGCCAGAGCTACCCGGCGCCCGACCCGTTCCTCGTCATGGCGACGCAGAACCCGATCGAGTCGGAGGGGACCTACCAGCTCCCTGAGGCGCAGGTCGACCGGTTCATGCTCAAGGTCCTCGTCGGCTACCCCTCGGCCGCGGAGGAGTTCGTCGTCGTGGAGCGGCAGGTAGGGCGTCCGGTCCGCACCGAGCGCGTGCTCGACCCGGACACGCTGCGCGGCTACCAGGAGCAGGTCGACGAGGTCTACACCGACCCGTCGATCATCGACTACGCCGTCCGGCTCGCGACCGCGACCCGGGAGCCGGCCGGCGTGGGACGCGACGACCTCGCCCACTTCCTCACCTACGGCGCGAGCCCACGCGCGTCGATCAACCTCGTCCTGACGGCTCGTGCGCTGGCGTTCCTCCGTGGTCGCGACTACACCCTGCCGGACGACGTGCGCGACCTGGCCCTCGACGTGCTGCGCCACCGGATCGTCCTGTCCTACGAAGCGCTCGCCGAGGACCTCAGCGCCGACGACCTGCTGCTGCCGATCATCGAGGCGGTCCCGCGACCCACGAGCGTCGCCCACGAGCACGAGCAGTCATGGACCCGACCGCGACGCTGAGTCCCGAGCGGCTGCTCCGGCGACTCGAATGGCGGGTCGTCCGGAGGCTCGACGGCCTGCTCCAGGGCGACTACCGCAGCCTCTTCCGCGGGATGGGGCTCGACTTCACTGACCTGCGCGAGTACGAGCCGGGCGACGACCTGCGCCACATCGAGTGGAATGTCACCGCGCGGCTGGACACGCCCTTTGTCCGCGAGTACATCGAGGACCGGGAGATCACCAGCTGGCTCCTGCTCGACCTCTCCCCGTCGATGGCCTTCGGGCCGGTCGCCAGGCAGAAGGGGCTCATCGTCGCCGAGGTGGCCACGACCATTGCCCATGTCCTGTCACGGGGCGGCAGCCGGGTCGGCGCGGTCCTCTTCGACACCGGGGTGCGGACCGTCATCCCACCCGCAAGTGGACGCAACCAGGTGTTGCGGATCGCGAAGGCGGTGCTCGACAACCGCGAGGTGGCCGGG
>DASUQN010000030.1:0-3410 GCA_036280515.1 Intrasporangium sp.
CACCAAGGCGGGCATGACCTGCGGTGTCCTCGTCCCCGACGGCAAGATCGCCATGGGCAAGCTGAGCCAGGCGATCGCCCACGGCGCCACCCTGCTCCAGGTCGACGGCAACTTCGACGACTGCCTCACCCTCGCCCGCAAGCTCGCCGAGGCCTATCCCGTCGAGCTGGTCAACTCCGTCAACCCCGCCCGCATCGAGGGGCAGAAGACCGCCGCCTTCGAGATCGTCGACGCGCTCGGGGACGCGCCGGACATCCACTGCCTCCCGGTCGGCAATGCCGGCAACATCACGGCCTACTGGAAGGGATCTCGCGAGTACTGCGCCGATCCCACCCTGAGCGACCTGCCCGGGCCCGCGACCACGCTGCCGAGGATGTGGGGCTTCCAGGCGGCCGGCGCCGCACCGCTGGTGCTCGGCCACCCCGTCGACAACCCGGAGACCGTCGCAACGGCGATCCGCATCGGCAATCCCGCCTCGTGGGAGCAGGCCATTGCCGCGCGAGACGAGTCCGGTGGCCGGATCGAGGCGGTCACGGACGAGCAGATCCTCGAGGCGCACCGGTTCCTGTCCGCCGAGGAGGGTGTCTTCGTCGAGCCCGGCTCGGCCGCCTCCGTCGCAGGCCTGCTCGCGAGCCACGCCGCAGGCCTGGTGCCGACGGGGGCGCGCATCGTCTGCACCGTCACGGGCCACGGCCTGAAGGACCCACAGTGGGCCCTGCGCACCCCCGACGGCTCCGAGGTGACCCCGATCCGGGTTCCGGTCGACGCCTACACCGCGGCGCGGGCTCTCGGACTCGAGGGCTGATCGTGGCCAGCGCGGCGCGCTCCGTGCGGATCCGCGTTCCTGCGAGCACCGCGAACCTCGGCCCCGGCTTCGACTCGATCGGCCTCGCGCTGGGCCTCTGGGACGAGTACGTCGCCACCGCCCTCGACAGCCCCGGGCTCGAGGTGTCCGTGACGGGGGAGGGCGCAGCGGAGGTGCCCTCCAACGAGTCCCACCTCGTCGTGCGGACCATGCGGCACACGTGGGAGACGCTCGGGGCGGTCGCTCCCGTCGGGCTGCGTCTGCACGCGTGCAACGGCGTGCCCCATGGGCGGGGACTGGGGTCGTCCGCCACCGCCATCGTCGCGGGCGTCGTTGCGGCGCAAGCATTGTCGTATGCCGCTGAGCTCTCTCCCGGAGCCACGGTGCCCGTTGATCTCGGGGTGGCCACCCACATCGCGAGCGTCCTGGAGGGCCATCCGGACAACGCGTCGGCCAGCGTCTACGGCGGGCTGACGGTCAGCTGGATGCCGGACGGGTCGGGCGCCGATCTGGGTGAGGTCACGGTGACCGCGCGGCCGGTGCTCCACCCGCTGGTCGAGGTCGTCGTCTTCGTTCCGGACCAGCAGCTGGCCACTCGGCACGCTCGGGCGGTCCTGCCGGAAGCAGTGCCGCTCAAGGACGCCGCCGCCAACAGCGGTCGGGCAGCGCTCCTCGTGCACGCCTTGACCGCGGAGCCGGCACATCTGCACGCCGCCACCCGGGACTGGCTGCACCAGGAGGCGCGCCGCGAGGCGTATCCCGAGTCGATGCGGCTCATCGACGCCCTTCGCGCCGAGGGACACGCTGCCGTCGTCTCCGGTGCGGGGCCCACCGTCCTCGTCCTGACGACCACGGCCCGATCGGCGGACGTCGTCGTGCCCTCGGGGCTGGGGCCCTGGGACCGGCTGACCCCCGGCATCCCGTCCAGCGGCGTCAGCGCCGAGGTCATCGCCTGACCACCACCGCAACACACCCGCAGATCGAGCGCTCGCTCCTGGTGCAGCAGGGGTCGGCACTAGACATGCGGGTGTGTTGCGGTGGTGTGCGAGCGGCGGGTCACGGCGATGCTAGAGTTGTCGCGCACCACGGCCGCATGGAACGCAGGCTGGTGCACCACCCCCACATTGAGGCGCTCGCCTCTGGGCGCTGCGCGCCGACGTGGATCTTGATCAGCCAGTATCTCTGGCCCAGTACGGCCTCTTGGGAATCTCCCGGGCCGCAAACGAGGGGGAAGGATCCTTCGTGTCAGAAACAACCACCCGTTCGGTGTCTGGTCTGTCCGCAATGAAGCTGGACGAGCTCAAGACCGTGGCGACATCGATGGGCATCAAGGGCACGGCGAAGATGCGCAAGAGCGATCTCGTCGAGGCCATCAAGGCGCGGCAGTCCGGCGGAGCGCCGGCAGCCGAGAGCGCCCCGTCGGCTCCATCCGCCCCGGCACGCGCTCCCCGCCGGGCGGTGCGTCCTGCAGGCGCTGCCGAAACCCCTGCTGTCACTGCACCGAGCACGACGGAGTCTGCCGCTCCGAGTAGTCGAGCCGACGCCGAGCGTGCCGAGCGGGCGGCAGCCGCCGTCAAAGCCGTGTCGTCGCAGTCCTCGGGTCAGGATCGCGACCAGATCCAGACGGAGGGTGACCGCCGCGAGGCGTCCGGCCCGCCGGCGCGTCAAGAGCGCGGCCGGGCTCCTCGCGAGGACCGCCGTGGAGACGAGTCGGTCGACCGTGTCGAGGACCGTGGCGCGGCTCGTACGGAGGACCGCCCGGAGTCGGAGGGCGCCGAGCCGCCGCGTCCGGACCGCGACGGGCAGGACCGTGAGGGCGGCCGGCGCCAGCGAGAGCGTCGGGACCGTCGCGATCGCCAGCAGGACCATCAGGACCGGCAACAGGACCGCCAGCAGGACCGCCAGCAGGACCGCCAGCAGGACCGGCAGGACCGGCAGGACCGCGACGGTCAGCAGGACCGCGAGGACCACCGCGACACCCGGGACAACCGGGAGGGTCACCCGGGGGGCCGGTACGACGACGATGGCGGCAACCGTCGCAGTCGCAACCGCCAGCGCAGCCGGGACCGCAAGCGGGGCCGCAGCGGCTCGGCCCAGGACTGGAGCGACGCGGAGCCGCAGATCGGGGACGACGACATCCTCGTCCCCGTGGCCGGCATCCTCGACGTGCTGGAGAACTACGCGTTCGTCCGCACGTCCGGCTATCTGCCCGGCCCCAGCGACGTGTACGTCCCGCTCGGCATGGTCAAGAAACACGGCTTGCGCAAGGGCGACGCCGTCACCGGGGCCGTCAAGGCACTCCGTGAGGGTGAGCAGCCCACCGGCAACGTCGGCCGCCAGAAGTACAACGCCCTCGTTCGCCTCGACAGCGTCAACGGGCAGGGGCCGGATGACGCGCCCAAGCGCGTGGAGTTCGGCAAGCTGACACCCCTGTATCCGCAGCAGCGCCTGCGCCTCGAGACCGAGGCGGGCCAGCTGACGACACGTGTCATCGACCTCGTGGCCCCGATCGGCAAGGGTCAGCGCGGCCTCATCGTCGCCCCGGCCAAGGCCGGCAAGACGATGGTCATGCAGGCGCTCGCCAACGCCATCACGACGAACAACC
>DASUQN010000031.1:0-2111 GCA_036280515.1 Intrasporangium sp.
GTCCGGCTCGTCGACGGGGACCATGATCTCGGTCAGCAGGCAAGCGCGGCCGGCATCCTGGGCCCGCTCGACCATCCGGTCCATCAGCGCCGAGCCATGGCCGCGTCGGCGGTGCTCGGGGTGCACGTGGAGGTCGAACCACGCCATTGACGTGTTGTCCTCCATCGGCAGGAACAAGGTTGCGACCCCGGCGACGTCATCGCCGTCCTCCGCGACCCAGATCTCCTTGGGCTCGGCCTTGTCCTCGTGACGCCAGTCGACGGCGACCTCGGTGAACGACGACGGTTCGTACCACGGGCGGCCGAAGACCCGGCTGGCGGCGAGTGCCTCGTAGGCTCGCCGGGTCCGGTCGTCGTCGTGGACGTCGAGCTGCATGGTGCGCATAGCAAAACGGTAGGGACCCGCCTGACCGTGGTGCCACCGAGTTTCTGGCTCACCCCACGGGCGTGTTGCCGTGAGGGTGGGCTCAGAAGGCCGACTCAGGCACGTCCATCAGGTCGTTGTCGGTGGCCTCGGCGATGGCGCGCTCCGCGGTGAGCTTGGGCAGGACGTTCTTGGCGTAGAACGACGCCGCCGCGACCTTGCCGCGGTAGAAGTCCCCATCCTTGCCCGTCGCACCCGAGTCGAGGGCCGCCTGTGCGATGGCGGCCTGGCGGAGCAGGAGCCACCCGACGACGAGGTCGCCGGCAGCCAGGAGCAGGCGCGTGCTGTTCTGGCCGACCTTGTAGAGGTTCGTGACGTCGCCACCGACGCGTGGGTCGCTCTTCATCAGGTCGTTGATCATGTGGCCGACGATGGCCTGCACGTCCTCGAGGGCCTTGCCGAGCAGCTCGCGCTCGCTGTCGAGGGAGCCGCCGAGGTCCTTCGCGAACTCCTGGATCTGCCCGGCGAGGTGCTGCAGGGCCTGGCCCTTGTCGCGGACGATCTTGCGGAAGAAGAAGTCGAGGCCCTGGATCGCGGTGGTGCCCTCGTAGAGGGTGTCGATCTTGGCGTCGCGGACGTACTGCTCGATCGGATAGTCCTGCAGGAATCCGGACCCGCCGAACGTCTGCAGCGACTCCGTGCCGAGGAGCACCCAGGCGCGCTCGGAGCCGAGGCCCTTGACGATGGGCAGGAGCAGGTCGCTGACCCGGCTCGCCAGCTCAGCGTCCGAGCCCTTCTCGATCTCCCTGGTCCGGTCCCCGCCCTGCGCCTGCGCGACCGTGTCGAGCTGGGTGGCGGTGTAGAGGACGAGGGCCCGCAGCCCCTCGGCGTAGGACTTCTGCAGCATGAGGGAGCGGCGCACGTCCGGGTGGTGCGTGATCGTGACCCTGGGCGCGGTCTTGTCCGTCATCTGGGTCAGGTCGGCGCCCTGGACCCGTTGCTTGGCGTACTCGAGGGCGTTGAGGTAGCCGGTCGAGAGCGTGGCGATCGCCTTGGTGCCGACGAACATTCGCGCATTCTCGATGATGTGGAACATCTGCGCGATGCCGTCGTGGACGTCGCCGAGGAGCGTGCCGACGGCCGGCTCCTTCTCACCGAAGGTCACCTCGCACGTCGTGCTGACCTTGAGCCCCATCTTGTGCTCGACGTTGGTGACGTAGGCGCCGTTGCGCTCGCCGAGCTCACCGGTCTCGAGGTCGACGTGGAACTTCGGGACGATGAACAGGGACAGGCCCTTGGTGCCCGGCCCGGCGCCCTCGGGACGGGCGAGCACGAAGTGGACGATGTTGTCGACGAGGTCGGACTCAGCCGACGTGATGAACCGCTTGACACCCTCGATGTGCCACGTGCCGTCCGGCTGCTGGATCGCCTTGGTCCGCCCCGCGCCGACGTCGGAGCCGGCGTCCGGCTCGGTGAGGATCATCGTCGTGTGCCACGCGTTGTCGACGATGTGCTTGGCGAGCTTCTTCTGGTCCTCGGTGCCCAGGCGGTAAAGCAGGTTGGCGAACGAGTAGCTCGCCGTGTACATGTGGATCGCGGGGTTGGCGCCGCAGATCATCTCCGCGGTGGCCCATCGCACCGACGGCGGGATGGCCATGCCGCCGAGCTCGGCGGGGACGTCGAGGTTGCCCCAGCCGGCGTCGACGTAGGCGCGAAACGACCGGCGGAACGACTCGGGCATCGTCACC
>DASUQN010000032.1:0-2035 GCA_036280515.1 Intrasporangium sp.
CGCCCGACGGAGCCGGTCAGCCAGCCGGTCAGCCAGCCCGAGCCGGAGCCCGTGGCCGAGCCCCAGTCCGAGGAGCGCCCGGAGCCCGAGCTCGAGCCGGTGCCGTCGTACGACGCCGCCACGCTGCTCACCGACGGCCACGGCCTCCCGGGAGCGAACGCCCACGGCACCAACGGGCACGGTGCCAACGGCACCAATGGGCACGGCACGAACGGCCACGGCACGAACGGCCACGGTTCCAACGGGCACGGGAGCAACGGCCTGTCGCACGGAGCCGAGCCGGCCCGAGCCGGCGGTGAGTCGCCGATCTTCAAGTCGATGCGCTCCGGGTGGCTCGCCGGCGAGGGCAAGGGCGAGTGGCACGAGACCGAGGTCGACCGCGGCTGGGAGATCGCCGAGCACGTGGCCGAGCCGGCGCCGGTCGTCGAGTCCACGCCCGTCGGGCTCCCGCGCCGTGCCCCCGGGGAGCGTCTCGTCCCCGGTAGCGTGACCCCGCCCACGGCAGCCAAGACGCGCGACCCCGAAGCGATCCGCCGCCGTCTCCAGGCTCACACCGCGGGTGTCTCCCGCGGACGACGAGCAGCCCAGAGTTCCACCCAGCACACGGAAGCAGGCCCCGCATGACTCACGACACCTCCGCCGCCCCCGTCGCCAGCACGGCTGGCGACGACCGAGACCTCGACTGGGTGATGTCGCGCTTCGTCGACGACGTACCCGATGCCGCGCACGCGATCCTCGTGTCCGCCGACGGTCTCCTCATGGCCTCGAGCACCAGCATCCCGGGTGAGCGCGCCGAGCAGGTCGCGGCCGTCTCCTCCGGTCTGGCCAGCCTCGCGGTCGGCGCCGCCCGCCTCTTCGAGGGCGGCTCGGTGATGCAGACCATCGTCGAGATGGAGATGGGCTTCCTGATGCTCATGAGCGTCGGTGACGGGTCCAACCTCACCGTGCTCACGACCGAGGAGGCCGACATCGGCCAGGTGGGCTACGAGATGGCCCTGCTGGTGGACCGCGTGGGACGTACCGTCGAGGCCCAGGCCCGCGTCGGTACGGGCGGCTGAGCCGGACCCTGCCATGACGCCGCCACCCGAGCCGGACGACGAGGGCTACCGCCCTCGGCTGATCCGGTCCTACACCCTCACCGCAGGCCGGACGGCCACGAAGGTCGAGCTGGCCATGGAGGCCACGCTCCGCCTCCAGGCGGGTGCGGAAGCCCCCGTGCTCTCCCCGTCCGCTGCGCAGGTTCTCGAGGTCTGCGACCGGCGTTCCGTGGCCGAGGTGTCGGCCCTCACCAAGATGCCGATCGGCGTCACCCGGGTGCTGCTGGGTGACCTGATCGAGCAGGGCCTGGTCCGCATCCAGGCCACCATCACCGACAGCACGTCGACAGATGAGCGTCTCGAGCTCATCGAAAGGACCCTCCGTGGACTTCGAAACTACTAAGGCACAGCGCGCGGCCGCGTCGACGAAGATCGTCATCGCAGGCGGCTTCGGCGTCGGCAAGTCGACGCTCGTCGGCGCCGTGTCGGAGATCGACCCGCTGCGCACCGAGGCACTCGTCACCAACGAGTCCGAGGGCGTCGACGACCTCGCTGCCGTGCCCACCAAGGCCACCACGACCGTGGCGATGGACTTCGGCCGCCTGACCCTGGCCGAGGACCTCGTGCTCTACCTCTTCGGCACGCCCGGGCAGCGCCGTTTCTGGTTCATGTGGGACGACCTGTGCCGCGGCGCCATCGGCGCCATCGTGCTGGTCGACGTGGCGCGTCTCGACGAGTCGTTCTCGCCGCTGGACTACTTCGAGTCCAAGGGCATCCCCTTCATCGTCGCGGTCAACCAGTTCGAGGGCACGCCCCACTACGCCCTCGAGGAGGTCGCTGCCGCCCTCGCGCTGCCCGCCGACGTCGGGGTCGTCGAGGCACGGCGTGGCACGCGGGCCAATCTAGCGCCCGGACGGTGGTCGATCAGCCTGCCGGGACGGGCACGGCCGTGGTCAGCCGCGTCAGCGCGTACTCGGTCACGCGCACGAGGGCCTGCT
>DASUQN010000033.1:0-2459 GCA_036280515.1 Intrasporangium sp.
GACCCAGACGAGCACCCCGGCGACGACGGTCAGAGCCGCCCTGCGCTTCACTCGAGGACCGACCCGATGCACGCGGGCACCGGCTCCATGACGGGCGGGGGCCGGAGACGCCACAGTGACCGGACCTCGGTCCCGAACGAGATGGCGAGCGCCACCAAGCCGGTGGCGAGGACGGCGGCCGCCACCCCCGAGGGGAGGGCATGCGCGGCCACAGCCGTCAGGGCGATCCCTTGGTATGCGGCAACCACCTTCCGCCACCGGCTCGGTGGGAGCTCGATGCGCAGCCACGGGAGGAGCTGCTGCGCCATGAGGAGGACGTAGCGTACCGCGCCGATGGCAGCCACCCACCAGCCGACCTCGCGAGCGACGTGCAGGCTGAGCACTGCGATGAGGAACGCGTCCACCTCCAGGTCGAACCGAGCCCCGAACGCGCTCACCGTGCGGGTGTGACGAGCCACCCACCCGTCGACGGCGTCGAGCACGAGCGCCACAGCCGCCAGCCCGACGAGCAGCCCCACTCCGCCCGCCTGCGAAGCAGGAGCCTCGAGTCCGTCGACAGCGGCGGCACCGGCGAGGCCGGCGACAGCGCACGTGAGCACCGCGCGGGCGAAGGTGACGCGATCGGCCGGGCCGAACCTCGTCCGGTCCTCGGGAACCACCCGCATCGCGCTACCTCCGCCTCCAGCACCCGACACCCAGCCAACACCAAGGACGCTGCCGTGTCCCCTCGCGTTCACTGGCCGCTCGTTACGCTGGCGCCGTGGCGACCGACGAACGCGCGTTCTGGCTGGTCGAGCCGGGGCGGGGAGAGATCCGTCCGGTGCGCCTGCCCGAGCCGGGGCCCGACGAGGTCCTCGTCCGCACGCTCTACTCGGGCGTGAGCCGGGGCACCGAGACGCTCGTCTTCCGCGGCGAGGTGCCGGCCAGCCAGTGGGACGTGATGCGGGCGCCGCACCAGGAGGGCGACTTCCCGGCGCCGGTCAAGTACGGCTACCTCAACGTCGGCGTGGTCGAGCAGGGCGGCGACGACACCGCTGACCTCGTCGGTCGCACCGTCTTCTGCCTCCACCCCCACCAGACTGCCTATGTCGTCCCGGCGACCGCGGTCATCGCCGTCCCCGACGACGTCCCTCCGGAGAGAGCCGTGCTGGCCGGCACGGTCGAGACCGCGGTCAACGCGCTCTGGGACGCCGCCCCGCTCGTCGGTGACCGGGTCGCCGTGGTCGGCGCCGGGATGGTGGGATGCAGCGTCGCCCTCCTGTTGGGCCGGGTCCCGGGCGTCGAGGTGACGCTGGTCGACGTCGACCCGTCCCGTGCCGACGTGGCACACCGCATCGGCGTCGGCTTCGCTCGACCGGACGACCGCGAGCACCTGCCCCTCGGGGACTGCGACCTCGTCGTCCACGCGAGCGCCACTTCGGCCGGGCTCCAGACGTCGCTCGACCTGCTCAGGCCCGAGGGCACCGTCATCGAGCTCAGCTGGTACGGCGACTCCACCGTCCAGCTCTCGCTCGGCGGCACCTTCCACTCGGGGCGCCTCGGCATCCGCGCGAGCCAGGTCGGCTCGGTGGCGCCGGCGCGCCGGGCCCGCTACACGTACTCCCAGCGGCTCGACCTCGCGATCGACCTGCTCCGCGACCCAGCCTTCGACGCGCTCATCACCGGCCGGTCCCCCTTCGACGACCTCCCCGAGGTCCTCGCCGGCCTCGCAAACGGAAGCCGGTCCGCCATCTGCCACTCCATCACCTACACAGCCACCTAGACATCACCGAGACAGCGGGGTTGAGCCATGTTCAGCGTGACCGTGCGGGACCACATGATGATCGCCCACAGCTTCGAGGGCGAGCGCTTCGGCCCGGCCCAGCAGCTCCATGGCGCCACCTTCGTCGTCGACGCGACGTTCCGGGGCGCGGAGCTCGACGACGACGGCATCCTGCTCGACATCGGGCTCGCGACCGAGCAGGTCCACGACGTCGTCGGCGCGCTGAGCTACCGCAACCTCGACGACGACCCGTCCCTCGCCCGCAACACCTCGACCGAGGTGCTCGCCCGCGTCGTCGCCGACCGTCTCGCGGAGCGACTCACACGGGGCGAGCTCGGGACCGACCCCGGCCAGGTCACCGGGATCGTCGTGACGCTGCACGAGTCGCATGTCGCCTGGGCCTCCTACGAGCGCTCGGTGTGAGGCGCCTGCACGCGGTCATCCCCGACTCGGTCCCCGACCAGCTGCGGCCGAGTGGCGGCAACACCTACGACCGGCGCCTCGTCGAGGGGCTCGCCTCGCTGGGGTGGTCCGTCGCCGAGCATCTCGTCCCCGGAGTGTGGCCGGTTCCCGATGCGGCGTCCCGACGAAACCTCAGGGACGTCACGGCCCGGCTGCCCGACGGCGAGACAACGCTCGTCGATGGCCTCCTCGCGTCCAACAGTCCCGAGGTGCTGGTGCCCCTCGCCGGCCGGCT
>DASUQN010000034.1:0-3691 GCA_036280515.1 Intrasporangium sp.
CGGACCGCTGCGACGTTGAGGACATAGGCCAGGGTCTTGACGCCGCCGAGCAGCCACGGCGCATTCGCGAAGGCGTCCGACGGATGCCCCTTGGTCAAAGTGACTGCGGTAATGGGCCGTGGTGCGCCCGCGGGAAGTGCCGGGCCGCGGTGCGAGATGGTGGCGAGCGCCGTCGGCCCCGTGCCACTCCACTCTCGGCCACGCGTGAGGAGGAGCTTGAGGACCGCCTCTCCAGGTGTCGACCACGCGGCCAGGGCCTCCTCGACGAGTTCCCGCCACCGCGCATGGGGCGGGTTGTCGAGGTCCATCGCCCGAGCGGAGCGGTCGAGCCGGTCGAGGTGCTCCTCGAGGTCGACGGCCGTGGCTCGGCCGCTCTCGTCGGTGAAGACCCGGAGGGAGTCGAAGCAGCCGTCGCCCCGGGTCAGGCCGAGATCGTCTGCCGTGACGACGGGTTCGTCGGGGTCGACGACGCCCCGGCCGAGGACGGCGACGACGTGTGGCACCTCGGTCATGACGAAAGGCTCCCACTGGTGCCGTGCGGTCGCGAACTGCCCGTTCGAGTCGTGGCCGGTGCACGTGTCAGGATGGCCGTCATGAGCATTCCGTCCGACCGCCAGAGCGAGGTGCCGGTCACCACCGTCGAGCACCTCGCCGACGACGCCGTCATCGTCGACGTCCGGGAGCCGAACGAGTGGGCGGCAGGGCATGCCCCGAACGCCATCCACATCCCGCTCGGTGAGCTGCCCGCGCGCCTCGACGAGCTGCCCGACACCGACGACACCGTGGGCATCGTCTGCCGCAGTGGTGGGCGGTCCTCGCGCGCAGTGGCGTGGTTGACCCAGCAGGGCTTCGATGTCGCCAATGTCGAGGGCGGCATGCGCGCCTGGCAGAGCGCCGGCAAGCCGCTCGAGGGAGAGCACGGCGACCCCGTCGTCCTCTGAGGGACCGCCCAGCTGCGCGCTCACCCTCCGACTCACGCACCGAGCGCGAAGAGGACCGTGGCGCCACCAGCCAGCAGCAGGAGCAGCGCAGGCATGGCCGCATTGCCGAGATCCGCGTGTGTCGCGTGTGCGCGCAGGGCGAGGACGAAGTAGAGCACGAACGCGGCCGCCGCAGCCACGCCGACGGGAGCCCAGAGGAGCCCCGCCGCCAAGCCGATCACGCCCACGACGAGCACCGCTGCCAGGAGCGGCAGCCTGCCCGCCGGCACCCCCACTCGAGCGTAGGACTCGATGACGTCCGGCCGGCCCGACATCTTCATCGCTGCCGAGTAGAGCAGCAGCGCCGCGAGCAGGCCCGTGACGACGTACAGCGCGCTGGTCATGACGAGCTCCTCCTGGTCGCGGCATCCCCCTCAATATAAACAGATGTTTAGGTTCGCTGCTAGAGTCCGGGCCATGAGCCCCCAGCCCAGCAACCGCCAAGCACTCCTCGAGGGGGCCCTGCGCTGTCTGATGCGCATGCCGCTCGAGGACATCTCGGCGCGCACGGTGGCGGGTGAGGCGGGAGCCAATATCGCCTCGATCAACTACCACTTCGGCTCGAAGGACCAGCTCGTCACCGCCGCGGTCGTGGAAGGACTGGACCGTTGGCTCGCCCGGCTCGAGCAACGCCTTGCGGAACTCCCCGCAGCTCCGGCCGGCGCCGAGCGCTTCCGCCAGGCCGCCGAGTCGATCGACGCCACTCGTGACGACAACGAAGGAATCGCGCGCGCCTTCGTCGTCGCGCTCGCCCGGGGCCATCACGACGAGGTTGTCGCCAACCACCTGACCGAGGGGTTCCTACGGACCCGCCCCCGGATCGCCGCGCTCCTCGGCCTCGGAGACGACGAAGTCGGCACCGACGCCGGTGCCGTCGTCCACGCCATGTTCGTCGGGCTGATCGCGCAAGCCCTCCTCAGTCCAGACCTGGCCCTCGACAGCGTCCGGACCGCCGCGGCCCTGCAACGCATCGCGGCGGTCCTGATCACCGACCTCACGTGAGCAGCCTGGACATTCGCCGATCGACGAGGGGCCTGCCACCGGTCTCTCGACACGGCGTCGTGGTCGTCGATCGGGCACCTCGCATCCTGCTCCGCCACGCGGAGCAGGATGCGAGCGCGTTCCGGGTCTCGACGGCTCCGACAGCCCGGATCCTGTTCACTCGACAAGCGACCGCCGCGGCCCCGCAACGCCGCGCGTCCGTCCGGACCACCGATCTCACTTGAGCAGCCTGGACATTCGCCGATCCGCGAGCGGCTTGCCACCGGTCTGGCAGGTAGCGCAGTACTGGAGGGACGTGTCGGCGAAGCTCACCTCGCGCACGACGTCGCCGCACTCCGGGCACGCCTGACCCGTCCGCGCATGAACCCGCATGCCGGCGCGCTTGGCGTCCTTCAGCTCTTTCGCCGGCTTTCCCGAGGCAGCGTGCACGGCACTCGAGAGTGTCTCCCGCAGTGCCAGGTAGAGCCGCTCGACGACCTCGGGCGCGAGGTTCCCCGCGATGGCGAAGGGGCTGACCTTCGCCACGTGCAGGATCTCGTCGCTGTAGGCATTGCCCACGCCCGCGATGACCTCCTGGTCGCGCAGCAGCCCCTTGATCTGCGTCCGGCGCCCGGCGAGCAGCTCCCGGAAACGCTCGACGGTGAAGTCGTCCGCGAGCGGGTCGGGCCCGAGTCTCGCGATCCCCGGCACCTCGCTCGGGTCCTTGACGATGTAGGCGGCGAGCGACTTCTTGGTCCCCGCCTCCGTCAGGTCGAAGCCTGAGCCGTCAGAAAGCCTGACCCGCAAGGCGATCGGCGACTTGCCGGGCCGCAGCACCGTTGTCGGGAGCTGATCGCTCCAGCGCAGCCACCCGGCTCGCGCGAGGTGGAAGACCAGATGGGTCCCGTCGCAGTCGAGGTCGAGGAACTTCCCGTGCCGGTACACACCGTCGATGGGCGCTCCCTCGAGCGCCTGAGGGGGCGGGTTGAAGGTCTTGAGCACGCTGATCGAAGCCAGCTCGACCTTCGTCACGGCGAGACCGGCCGTCCGCTCGCCGAGGAAGTCGACGAGCGCCTGCACCTCGGGCAGCTCGGGCATGCGCCCATCCTGCCAAACGAACACCGCTGGGAGGTGGGGCGGAGCGGGTGCCGGCTGAGCGGCATACGGCAACCGCCCGGCGACACAGAACTCAGCCCTGAAGCAACAGGTGTCCCTTGTGAGCTTCCGGGCGTGTTGCGAGGTCAGGGAGCGGGTGGGCGCGACGGCTGCTCATCCGCCGCGATGGGCTCGCCGGCCATCCCGGCCTGCTCGAGCAGGCGCAACAGGCCGTGTCCGTCCGGGGCCAGGAGGGTCGGGACCCTCCGGCTGGCCCAGCCGCGCTGCGGACCCTCCGCACGACCGACCGGGTGCGACAGGACCTGCTCGGTCGGCGTGAGCTGCCGGATGCAGATGGCCCTGACCTTGTCGGGGCGCGCCTCGGCGAACTCGGCGTACAGCTGCGGGTCGTGCTGCCCGTCGTCGCCGACCAGGAGCCACGAGATGTTCGGGAAGTCGCGAGCGAGGCGGTGCAGTGAGCTGCGCTTGTGCTCCTGACCGCTGCGGAACCACCCGGTGTTGGTCGCACCCCAGTCCGTCATGAGCAGCGGACCCAGCGGGTAGCCGCTCTCGACGAGGAAGCGCGTCAGCGTCGGGATGGTGTTCCAGGCACCGGTCGACAGGTAGACGATCGG
>DASUQN010000035.1:0-4006 GCA_036280515.1 Intrasporangium sp.
GGGCGCTCGCGATCTCCTTGTAGCCCATCCCCGTGGCGACGTACTTGAGGATCTCGGTCTCTCGCTCGGTCAGCTCGGGCACCGGACGCTGTGGCGAGCTCCGTGCGGCGCGCTCGGTTCCGACGCGTCGGAACTCCCCGAGGACGAGGCCGGCGAGACCGGGCGTGAAGACGGGCTCACCCGCAGCGGTGGCCCGCACCGCCGCGATGAACTCGTCCCGACCAGCCGACTTGACCAGGTAGCCGAGAGCGCCGGCCTTCACCGCGTGGAGGACGTCCTGCTGGTCGCCGCTCGCCGACAGGTTGAGAATCCGCGTGGGGACCCGGGCCGCCGCCAGAGCCGCGCAGACCGCCGGCCCGGTGAGACCGGGCAGGTTCAGGTCGAGCACGAGCACATCCGGCTCGGTGGCCCTCGTCCGGTTCACGGCGGCGCGGCCGTCGTCGGCCGTGGCCACGACGTCGAAGCCGGCATCGGCCAGGTCCCGCGCCACGGCGTCCCGCCACATCGGGTGGTCGTCGGCGACGACCACTCGGATCGCCGTCTCGTCGGTCTTCTCGTCAGTCTCCTCAGTCACGGATCCTCCTCGACGGTATGCGCAGCTCGACCGTGGTGCCGCCCACCGACCCGGACCGGAGGGTCGCACTGCCCCCCAGGTCCTCGAGTCGCCCGGTGATACTCGAGGAGACACCGAGTCGTCCCTGCCCCCTCGCCTCGTCGAGGCGACCGGGCGCCAGACCACGACCGGAGTCACGGATGGTCACCCCGACATGGGCACCGTCGTCGTCGACCAGCACCCATGCCTGTGCTCCGGGACCCGCGTGCTTGCGGACGTTGTCGAGAGCTGCCTCGACGGCGGCGACGAGCTCCTCGCCCACGCGCCGCGGCACGACAACCGGCTCCGCGGGGACGACGAGATGGATGACGTCGCCCTCGATGTGGCCCAGCAGGGCGCGCAGGTCCGCGTCGCCGGTGACGGCGCGGCTCACCTCGTCGAGGTCGGCCTGGCTGACGAGGGTCCGGAGGATCCGCTCCTGCTCGGCGGCCATGGCGCCGAGGGTGGCGGCGTCACCGCCGAGGTCCTGTCCGCGGCGGTGGATGTAGGCGAGCGTCTGGAGGACGCCATCATGGACGGTGCGGGCCAGGCGGTCGCGCTCGGCGCGGGCGGCGTCGCGACGCATCGCCTCGGCCAGGGTCGCATGGCTGGCGCGGGCCAGGTCGACGCAGTAGCCGAGGCATCCCCCGAGGAGCAGCCCGAAGATCGAGTTCGTGACGGTGTTGCCGGTCGGGTGGATGACCTCGAGGAACGAGGCGGCCGCGACGGCGGAGGCGGCGAGGACACCACCACGCCAGCCCCGGAGGATCGCCCAGCCGACGATCGCGGCCGAGGGCCAGATCGACGGAACCGTCTTGGCGCCGCCGGTGATCACCCAGTCGTGGTCGACGAGTCGCGTGGCGAGGATGGCCGCGCAGCCGAGGACGAGCTCGATCGCGTACGCGCGCTCCGTGCGCCGCGGTTGAACTGTCTGGACCACGGTCCAGCCGGCGAGCACCGCGAGGATGCCGACCCCGACCGACAGGTTCGCGACCTCGTCCCGTCGCAACCACAGGGAGTAGGCGGCGTAGGCGAGCGCCAGGACGCGGAACACGTCCACCGCGCGCCAGAGGCCCCGCACGACCGAGTGCTCGTCAGCCCGCAGGGGCCGATCGAGCCGATCGGGCCGATGGATGGACCGGGCGACTCCCACCACCCCCATGAGGTTCAGGATGCGGCTTCGACGCCGGGACTCGCGTCGCCGTCCTCGGCCTCGTCCTGGTCAACGGCGTCAGTCGACTTCACGGTGCGGCGGGTGACCGGTTTGCCCTCGGCCGCATCCAGCGCCTCCTCCAGCTCGGGCGCCGCGCTGCCGGGCTTGGCCGCCTCCTGCAGCTCACGGGCCTTGGCGCGCGCCGCCGCGACGAGCCGGTCCTTCATCGAGGTCGCGTACATGTCGACGTACTCCTGCCCCGACAGGAGCATCAGCTCGTACATGACCTCGTCCGTGATCGAGCGCAGGACGAAGCGGTCGTCCTCCATGCCCTCGTAGCGCGAGAAGTCGAGCGGCTTCCCGATGCGGACGCCGATGCGCATGATGTGAGGGGCGAGCTTGCCCGGCGGCTGCGCCTTGTCCGTGTCGATCATCGCCACGGGAATGACGGGCGCCCCTGACTCGAGGGCCATGCGGGCCATGCCGGTCCGTCCTCGGTACAGCCTGCCATCGGGCGACCGGGTGCCCTCCGGGTAGATGCCGAGCAGGTCGCCCCTGCGCAGCACTCGCAGGCCGGAGTTGAGGGCTGCGGTGCTCGCCTTGCCGCCCGAGCGGTCGACGGGCAGCTGCCCGACGCCCTTGAAGAAGGCCTTCGTGAGCCAGCCCTTGAGTCCACTTCCAGTGAAGTAGTCGCTCTTGGCCAGGAAGGTGACCCGGCGCTTCACGAGGAGGGGCAGGAAGATCGAGTCGGAGAAGGACAGGTGGTTGGACGCCAGGATGGCGGCGCCCTCAGCAGGAAGGTTCTCCTCACCCTCGACCCAGGGACGGAAGAGCAGCCTGAGGACCGGCCCGAGGACGATCGTCTTCAGCACCCAGTAGAACAACCCTGTACCACCTCCCACGTCTGCCGCGAGCAGCCTACGGCACTCGCGCCCAGCCGGTACGCCGTGCGAGGATCTGTGTCGTGAAGGACCGGGACCTCGACGCTGAGTTCGAGCGCATCATCGCGGGGTGGGACCGCGAGGCACCCGACCCGCAGCAGTCCCTGCCGTCGTCGTCCACGCCGACCTCCACGCCGACGTCCACGGAGGCACCACCCGACCAGGTCGAGCCGGGTCCGGTTGCGGGTCCGCCCGCCGACCGGGGCTTCAAGGATGCGGGTCTGAACCTGCCGATCGCCCCGACGACTGCACACGTGTGGCGAGGGTCGGAGCCCGCGGGCGAGGACGTCGACGAGCTCCTCGAGTCAACCGGGGCGGACGACCAGGACGACCACTTCACGCCGCCCACGGAGATGGATCTGCCCACCGCCGAAGAGGACCCCATGTTCTGGGCCATCGTCGGGGGCCTGGGGGGTGGCACGCTCCTGCTGCTCTACGTCCTCTTCTTCGACCGTGGCGGCAGCGGGTGGTGGATCGTCACCGCCATCTCGATGATCGTCGTCGGTTTCGTCCTGCTCGTCCTGCGCGGCGGTACCGAGCGCGATCCCTTCGACGACGGGACGCGCGTCTGAGCTCGCCTCTCCGCCCAGATCGAGTGGACAGCATCTGGGTCAGGCGGCGCGCAATGCTCGTTCACTCGATCAGGGACATACGGGATCAGGCGTTCACTCGAGCAGGGAGCGTGGCTGCGACGTCGATCCATACGGGTCGATGATCGGATGCCGCCGCCAGGTCCTCGACGTCGAGTTCTGCGAGGTCCTGCTCCGACGGGGGGACGGTCGGGAGGTCCGCGCTCGCGAGGATGACGTCGATCGCCGACCGGGGGTGGTCCGCTGGGAAGGTCGGCTGCGTGCCAGAGGCGAGCACGAGCCGTCCAGCCAAGCGGCGATGGGCGAGCCCGTCGGCCCCTTCGTTGATGTCGCCGGCAATGACAGCTCGCTCCGGGAGCGCCGACAGGATGGCCTCGGCGTGCCGTTGGCGCTCCTCCACTCCGAGGCTCAGGTGCACGCTGAGCACGGTGATCGGGACCCAGCCTGGGAGCGAGACGTCGACAGCGGCATACCCACGGGTGCGGTCGGGAAAGCGGACCGGGAGCCGACGTCTGGATGTCCCATGGACGCGGACCCGTAGCGCGGTGAGGACCGCTGTCCCCCCAGTGCCGAGGCGACCCCCTGCCCAGTAGAGGCCGCACGCCCGCGCGAAGGAGGGCAGACGAAACTCCATGGTCAACCTGCGGGGGACCTCCTGGAGGCACAGCACGTCCGGATGCACCGCCCGAACGACCCTGGCCGCGGCGGCACCGTCTGCCGTGAAGTCCTT
>DASUQN010000036.1:0-3168 GCA_036280515.1 Intrasporangium sp.
CAGGACCGGCACGCCCAGCTCCTCGGCCCTCACCTTGACCGGAGACGCCTCCAGGCGCCGGCCCCGGCCGGCCGGGGCGTCGGGTCGGGTGATGACGCCGACGAGGTCATGGCGTGACTGCGCGATGGCGTCCAGGCTCGGCAGCGCTGCCTGCGGCGTCCCCGCGAAGACGACCCGCACGTCACATCCCCAACCCGAAGGTCGAGTGCGGGCTGACCTTGACCACGGGCCCAGGCTCACCGAACCACTCCGCCTCCCGGATGGCCCGCATGGCCGCCTTGCGCGACTCCGGGTCGAGCCGGTCGACGAAGAGGATGCCGTCGAGGTGGTCCGTCTCGTGCTGGACCGCCCGGGCCAGCAGCTCCGTGCCCTCGAGAACCACCGGTTCGCCATACATGTTCTGGCCCTTGGCGACGACGGACAGGGCACGCGTCGTGTCGACGGTGACGCCCGGGATGCTGAGGCACCCCTCGGGCCCCTCCTGGGTCTCGTCGGAGAGGTCGAGCAAAGGGTTGACCAGGTGTCCCACGACGTCGTCGACGAAGTACGTGAAGACCCGCAGCCCCACTCCGATCTGCGGTGCGGCCAGGCCGGCACCGGGTGCGTCGAGCATCGTGTCCTCGAGGTCCTTGACGAGCGTCCGCAGCTCCTTGTCGAAGTCGACGACCTCGACGGCAGGGGTGCGCAGCACCGGGTCTCCGAAGAGGCGGATGTCCTTGATCGCCACAGGTGTCAGTCCTCGAGGGGGTCGCCCGCGCCCGCGTCGGGCAGGTAAGTCGGGCGTGGAAGTCGGGCGTGGAGATCTCAGTCTAGGTGTGCGTCCACCCGCCCGATCGAGAGCACCAGAAACGGGCTGAAGCCCTGCGCCTGCCCGTTCCCGGGCCTGCTGTCAAGAAAGGCGGTCCACCTCGAGGGTGAAGCCGTGCGCCCTCAACCGCTCGACGAGGACGTCTCCGATCGCCGTGGCGGGCGTCAGGACTCCCGCGCGGCGCGGGAGGCGGTCCTCTTCGAGGGCGAGAGCCAGCGCGCTCTCGCCCAGCATGACCGCCGTTCCCGTGTAGCCCGGGTCGTACGGCGCTCCGACACGGGCCAGGTACCTGGCCCCGGTCGTCGTGGTCGTCCTCGTCTCCATCAGGAAGCGGCCGGCAGCCATCTGCTCCTCGCTCGGGCCCTCGCCCGGCTTGGGCAGGAGCCGGTCGAGGACTGCACGTGACGGAGCCCAGGACAGCCCAGCCAGTCCACCGGTCAGCCCGATCGCCATCCCCGCAGCGAGCACCGGCGACAGCGGGCCCTTGCCGAAGTCGACGACCTCCCGATACCGGAAGTCCCGTCCGTAGGACCAGTCCGTCAGCGTGTTGGACAGGCGAACGACCCTCGTGTTGAAGCCCGCCATGACGAAGGGCCCGTGCCAGCGTCCGCTGGTCGGGTCGCGGTCGACCGGCACCAGCTTGCGGAGAAGTCCGGCGAGACCCTCGGGACGCCGCGACCCGCTCCTGGGTTCCTCCGCACGGCTCGGGCTGAGGGCATAGGGGTCGCCGAGCACCCGCCTGGCCGCCGGGTCGTCCCGGACGACCATGGCCTGTTGACGGGCGGAGTCGACGGTGCCACCGCTGAAGCCGCCCGACGCGGACCTCACCGCGAGAAGGGTGTTCCCCAGAGTGCCCTCGCCATCCTCGGCAGCGCGTCGAGCCAGCAGGTGGACTGCGAGGTCCGACGGGACGGAGTCGTAGCCGCAGGCATGGACGATTCGGGCACCGGTCTCGGCGGCTCGTCTCGCGAGGGTGTCCATCGTCCAGCGGACGAAGAGCACCTCTCCCGTCAGGTCCGCGTAGTGCGTCCCCGCGTCGGCGCAGGCACGGGCAACCTCCTTCCCGTGCACGGCGTACGGCCCGACGGTCGTCGCCATGACACGGGTGCGGGCAGCGAGTGCATCCAACCCGGAGGCGTCCCTGGCGTCGACCTCGATGAGCTCCCAGTCGGCGGCAGTCTCGCCGAGCCGCTCCCGGACGGACTCGAGTCGCGAGCGGGATCGAGCGGCCAGCGCGACTCGCGCAGTCCCGGCCTGCTGCGACAGGTAGCGGGCCGTCAGGGCGCCGACGAAGCCGGTCGCTCCGAAGAGGACGATGTCGAACTCGCGGGTCTCCATGCCGTCACTGTGCCATGTGGCCCGAGCAGCTGTTCTCCCCGATCGGTGGGGGGCTACCAGCCATCGACCGGATCCACGCGCACCGTGACGACGTCGGCCTCCTTGCGCGCCGACCGGACGGCCTTGAGCGCGGCCAGTGCGCCAGTCAGCTCTGCGGTCACCTCCAGGGGACCCCGCACGAGGGCGTGCCAGCTCCCCGGGTCATCGTCCGAGCCCACGTCGCCGCGGCCAGGACCGTTGCGGGACCACGCATCGAGCGGCATCGGGCCGAGGACCTGGGCTGCAGCAGGCAGGCGCAGCTGGCCCAGGGCCCCCTCGACCGCCGCACGGCTGCCCCGAAGCTGAGCCATCCGCACCGCCGGCGGCAGGCCGAGCTCGCGTCGCTCGCCGAGCTCTCGGCCCGCGAGCCAGCCGGGATCCCAGCGCACGAGCGCCTCGACTGCGGGCAGCGTCACCCCTTCCGGGGCCCCGGCGAGGACCACGGTCCGGCCGGGACGGACCAACGCCGCCGCCGCCATCCATCGGCGCAGCGACTCCATCGGCGCGTCGAGGACCGGCAGGTCGAGACTCCCCCAGGCGTCGAGGAGCAGCACCCCCGCATACCCCTCCTCGGCCACCGGTTCGGCACCGGGAGTCGCGATGACGATCGCCGGCTCCGGCCCGACCGAGCCGTGCACCTCTCCGGAGCCGGACGTGATGACCGGGTGGCCGGGCAGGGAGCGCCCGATCTCCTCGGCGGTGCGGCGCGCCCCGGTGACCGCGGCGCGCACGCGCCCGGAGCCACAGCTCCGGCACTCGAAGCCGGATGGCCCGAGCCCTGCACTGCACCACCGGCAGCGGGGCTCGCTCCTGGCGGAGCCCAGCGCCATCGGCCCGTGGCAACGCGGGCACCGCACCGGGGACCGGCACTCACCGCAGCTCAACGACGGCAGGTATCCGCGCCGAGGGACCTGGACGAGGACGGGTCCGTCGCGGAGGGCGTCCTTGGCCACGCGCCACGCCCTCGACGGCAGGTGGGCCCG
>DASUQN010000037.1:0-2744 GCA_036280515.1 Intrasporangium sp.
AGCAGGTCGGGGCGGCGGGCCGCGGTGCGGGCGAGACGCTGGTCGCGCCGCCAGTCCGCGATTGCCGCATGGTTGCCGGAGAGGAGCACGTCCGGCACCGCGCGATGGCTCCAGACCCGCGGCTTGGTGTAGATCGGGTACTCGAGCAGGCCCTCCTCGTGCGACTCCTCCACCAGGGACTCGGCATTGCCGATGACACCGGGCAGAAGGCGGGCAATCGCCTCCACCATGGCGAGGACCGCGACCTCGCCACCATTGAGGACGTAGTCGCCCAGGCTGACCACGGAGACCTCGAGCCCGAGGTCCTCTCTCGCGTGGTCGTAGACGCGCTCGTCGATGCCCTCGTATCGGCCGCAGGCGAAGGCGAGCCACGGCTCGGCCGCGAGCTCGCGGGCCATGGCCTGCGTGAAGGGGGTCCCCCCTGGACCCGGCACGATGAGGTGCGGGCGAGCGCCGGGTTCAGCCTGCGCCAAGACGTGGTCCAGTGCCTCGGCCCAGGGCCCCGGCTTCATGACCATGCCCGCACCGCCGCCGTAGGGCGTGTCGTCGACGGTGCGGTGCCGGTCGTGCGTGAACTCCCGTAGGTCATGCGTGGCCACGGTGAGCAGGCCTTCCTGCCGTGCCCTGCCGATGAGGGACAGGTCGAGCGGCTGGAGGTACTCCGGGAAGATGGTGATGACGTCGATGCGCATGGCGACGTCACTCCCCCGTCTCGCGGTACAGGTCGAAGAGTCCGGGGGGCGCGTCGACGACGACGTGGTCCTCGGCGATGGTCGGCACGATGGCCTCGACGAACGGGACGTAGGCGGTGACTCCGTCCGTGAGCTCGAGCACCAGCCGGTCCTGGACGCTGCCCAGCTCGAGCCCCGTCACCTCGCCGAGCACCTCGCCCGCAGGGTCACGGACCTCGAGACCGAGCAGGTCGTCCTCGGACCACGCCTCCTCGTCCTGGTCATTCTCGGGGCCATTGGCAGCGGCCGCCTCGTCGAGCACGAGGCGCGTGCCCCGAAGGCCCTCCGCGCCGGTGCGGTCCGGGATCTCCTCGAAGGTGAGCAGCCAGATCCCGTTGTGGACGCGAGTCGACCTGATGGTGAGCTGCCGGGGCACGCCCGAACCCCGGGCCGCCTCCGTCTCGAGGACCTCTCCGACCGCGAATCGCCGCTCCGGCTCGTCGGTGTGCAGTTGGACGGTGACCTCACCACGCAGCCCGTGGGGTTTGCCGATCCGTGCCAGCACGATGCTCATCCCCGAATCCTGTCAGTACCGTTGGTGGATGAGCGAACCAGCGAGCTACGACGCCGTCTTCGTCGGTTGGGGGAAGGGCAACAAGACGTTGGCAGCCTTCCTCGCGGCCCGGGGCGAGAGCGTGCTCATGCTCGAGCAGTCCGATCTGATGTACGGCGGGACGTGCATCAACATCGGCTGCGTACCCACCAAGGCGCTCATCGAGTCGGCCAACCATCCCTCAGCGACTGGCGGTACGACGGCCCGCTACGCCGACGCGATCGAGCGCAAGAACGCGTTGACCGCCCTGCTCCGCGGCAAGAACTACACCATGGTCGACTCGCACGAGTCGGCGACGGTGATCACGGGTCGCGCGCATTTCGTGGGGAAGCGAGAGCTCGAGGTGAGCGCCGGTGACGAGGCGATCTCCGTGCGCGGTGACAAGGTGTTCATCGGCACCGGCTCGGTCCCACTGCTGCCGCAGATCCCCGGCCTCGACGGACCGCGGGTGGTCACCTCGACCGAGCTCATCGACCTGACCGACCTGCCACCTCGCCTCGTCGTCCTCGGCGCCGGCGCCATCGGGCTCGAGCTCGCCAGCACCTACGCCACGTTCGGGTCGACGGTGACAGTCGTCGACGCGGTGCCCGCGCTGCTACCCAGCATGGACCGGGACGTCGCCGACCTCATCGCATCAGTCCTCGCCGACTCGGGCATCGACGTCGTCCTCAATGTCTCCGTCGACCAGATCTCGGACACCGGGTCGGCCGCCGTCGTCCACCTGACGACGGCAGACGATGGGACGCGGGCGATCGAGGCTGACCTCGTCCTCGCCGCCCTGGGACGACGACCTGCCACGGACGGGCTCGGCCTCGAGGCAGCCGGTGTCGCAGTCACCGACCAGGGGGCGATCGTCGTCGACGAGCACCTGCGGACCACGGCCGACGGCGTCTGGGCGCTCGGCGACGTCAATGGCGGTCCCCAGTTCACCTATGTCTCGCTCGACGACTTCCGCATCGTGCGCGACCAGCTGCTCGCCGACGGGACGCGTACGACGACAGACCGCCGGGCCGTCCCGACGACGACCTTCATCACTCCCCCGGTCGCGCACGTCGGGCTCACCGAGAAGGAGGCCCTCGACGAGGGCTTCGAGATCAAGGTTGCCTCGAAGCGCGTCGACACGATCGCGGCGATGCCACGCGCCCGGATCGTCGGCGACACCCGCGGCATGGTCAAGGTCGTCGTCGACGCGGCGACGGACCTCGTCCTCGGCGCCACGGTCTTCTGTGTCGACAGCCAGGAGATCATCAACCTGCTCACCCTCGCGATGCGCCACGACGTCACCGCGACCGAGCTTCGCGACACGATCTACACCCATCCGTCCTCGACCGAGGCACTCAACGAGGTGCTGACGACCATCTGAGCACCCGCGGGGCCGCGCCTGACCACGCAGGCGAGCCCAGCGGCATACGGCCGCATGTGAGAAGGGGCGCCCCGGAAACCCAGGGCGCCCCACTCAC
>DASUQN010000038.1:0-2832 GCA_036280515.1 Intrasporangium sp.
GGCCAGGATCTGGTCATCGACCGCTTCGCCCAGCGCGGCCCGGTTGCCCTGCGGGAGGTACTCCATCGCCTGGTGGACACCGCGCAGCTCACGGCCCGGGGCCGGCAGGTCGCGCGGCACCGTCGCCCCGACGGCGAGGACGACTGCGTCGTAGCGATCGCGCAGCTGCTGTCCCGTGATGTCGACGCCGACGTCGACCCCACTTCGGAACCGGGTGCCCTCGGCCTTCATCTGGCCGAGGCGTCGGTCGAGCACCGACTTCTCCATCTTGAACTCGGGGATGCCGTAGCGCAGGAGTCCCCCCGGTTTGTCGGCGCGCTCGAAGACCGCGACCGTGTGTCCTGCCCGGGTCAGCTGCTGTGCGGCCGCGAGACCCGCGGGGCCGGAGCCGACGACGGCGACCGTCTTGCCGGACAGTCGCTCCGGCGGCATGGGCGGGACCAGCCCGCGGTCGAACGCCTGCTCGATCGTCGCCACCTCGACCTGCTTGATGGTCACGGCCGGCTGGTTGATGCCGAGCACACAGGCCGTCTCGCACGGGGCGGGGCATAGCCGGCCGGTGAACTCCGGGAAGTTGTTCGTCGCGTGCAGCCGCTCGATGGCGTTGGCCCAGTCACCGCGCCAGGCGTGCGTGTTCCACTCCGGGATGAGGTTGCCGAGCGGGCAGCCCTGATGGCAGAACGGGATGCCGCAGTCCATGCACCGACCGGCCTGCCGCTGGAGCTGGCCGACCTCCTGCTCCTCATAGACCTCCTTCCAGTCCCGGATGCGCACCGGGACCGGACGGCGGGCGGGGAGCTCGCGCTGCCTCGTGGTCAGGAAGCCTTGCGGGTCAGCCATGGGAAGCCTCCATGATCCGGTGCCACACGTCTGGGCCGTCGACGTCGAGGCCCTGGGCCACCGCCTCCGCCCGGACGTCGAGTACGCGCTGGTAGTCACGCGGGAGGACGAGGGTGAACCGCCCACGGGCGCCCTCCCAGTCATCGAGCAGGGCCCGGGCGACCGGCGAGTCGGTCCAGGCGACGTGGTCCCTCAGGAGCTGCCGGACGGTCGCCTCGTCATCGGGCCGCAGGGGCACGAGGTCGACGAGCTCGCTGTTGACGAGCTCCGGTCGCAGGTCGAGGACGTAGGCCACTCCCCCGGACATGCCGGCCGCTAGGTTGCGACCCGTCGACCCGAGGATGAGGACCGTGCCGCCGGTCATGTACTCGCACCCGTGGTCGCCGACACCCTCGACGACGGCAGTCACCCCGGAGTTCCGGACGCAGAACCGCTCCCCGACGACCCCGCGCAGGAACAGCTCGCCCGTCGTCGCGCCGTAGCCGATGACGTTGCCGGCGATGACGTTCTGCTCGGCGACGAGCCTGGCCGCGTGATGGGGGCGGACCACGATCCGACCACCCGAGAGGCCCTTGCCGACGTAGTCGTTCGCGTCGCCGAGGAGGCGCAGCGTCACCCCGGCAGGCAGGAACGCCCCGAACGACTGGCCACCCGAGCCGGTCATGGTCAGCTCGATCGTCCTGTCCGGGAGGCCGTGGGGATGTGCCTTGGTGACGTGGTGGCCGAGCATCGTGCCGACGGTGCGGTTGACGTTGCGGACCGCGATCTCGCTCCGGATCTGCTCGCCGTTCTCGATCGCGGGCAGGGCCCGGGTGATCAGTTCGTTGTCGAGTGCCTTGTCGAGCGCGTGGTCCTGCGCCGTCGTCCGGTGCAGCGTCCCGCCGGTGGGGTTGTCGGCGACCGCCAGGATCGGCGTGAGGTCGAGCCCGGACGCCTTCCAGTGCGCGATCGCCTTGTCGAGGTCCAGGCTGCCGACCTGGCCCACGGCCTCCTCGATCGAGCGGAACCCGAGGGCGGCGAGGTGCTCGCGGACCTCCTCGGCGACGTACTCGAAGAACGTCTCGACGAACTCCGGCTTGCCCGTGAAGCGCGCGCGCAGCTCCGGGTTCTGCGTCGCGATCCCGACCGGACACGTGTCGAGGTGACAGACCCGCATCATGATGCAGCCCGAGACGACGAGCGGCGCCGTGGCGAACCCGAACTCCTCCGCCCCGAGCAGGGCCGCGACGACGACGTCCCGCCCCGTCTTGAGCTGGCCGTCGACCTGCACGACGATGCGGTCGCGCAGACCGTTGAGCACGAGCGTCTGCTGCGCCTCGGCGAGCCCGAGCTCCCACGGCGCACCCGCGTGCTTGAGCGACGTGAGAGGCGACGCACCCGTGCCGCCATCATGACCGGAGATGAGCACGACGTCGGCGTGGGCCTTCGACACCCCGGCGGCCACCGTGCCGACCCCGATCTCCGAGACCAGCTTGACGTGGATCCGCGCGGCGGGGTTGGCGTTCTTGAGGTCGTGGATCAGCTGGGCGAGATCCTCGATCGAGTAGATGTCGTGGTGGGGCGGGGGCGAGATGAGGCCCACGCCGGGTGTGGAGTGGCGCGTCCTGGCCACCCACGGGTAGACCTTGTGTCCGGGCAGCTGACCGCCCTCCCCCGGCTTGGCGCCCTGGGCCATCTTGATCTGGATGTCGTCCGAGTGGGTCAGGTAGAGGCTGGTGACGCCGAACCGCCCCGACGCCACCTGCTTGACGGCTGATCGCCGGTCGGGGTCGAGGAGCCGGTCGACGTCCTCGCCGCCCTCGCCGGTGTTGGACCGCCCGCCGAGACGGTTCATCGCCACGGCCAGCGTCTCGTGCGCCTCCTGGGAGATCGACCCGTAACTCATCGCACCCGTGTTGAACCGCTTGACGATCTCGCTGACCGGCTCGACCTCGTCGATCGGCACCGGCAGGCGCCCGGTGACGCCGGCCGCCTTGAACGCCATGAGCCCAC
>DASUQN010000039.1:0-3843 GCA_036280515.1 Intrasporangium sp.
GTGGACACGCTCGATGTCAGCGCCGTCGACGACGTCGCCGGGGCCCTCATCGAGATGACCGACGGCCGGGGACCCGACAGTGTGGTCGAGGCGGTCGGAATGGAGGCGCACGGCTCCCCCGCGGCGAAGGCTGCGCAGACCGCCGTGGGCCTCCTGCCGGACACATTGGCCAAGCCGCTCATCGACAAGATGGCCGTCGACCGGCTCGACGCCCTGCACACGTGCCTCAAGGCGGTGCGCCGGGGCGGGACGGTCTCGGTCGTCGGCGTGTACGGCGGTGAGATCGACCCGATGCCGATGATGGAGATGTTCGACCGCGGCATCACCCTGCGGATGGGCCAGTGCCACGTCAAGCGGTGGATCAATGAGCTGCTGCCGCTCGTCCTCCACCCGTCCGACCCGCTCGGCACCGAGCACCTCGCGACCCACGTGCTGCCCCTGTCCGAGGCACCGGAGGGCTATCGGACGTTCCAGGCGAAGGACGACGGTTGCATCAAGGTGATCCTCCGGCCCTGACAGCCGTGGGGAGCCCGCTGGCGCGTGAGCGCACCGCGGCCACGCCAAGTCCATCCGGCGAACGTGGCGCCTCAGCCGAAGAGGCTGATGGGCTTGACGATGTCCGCGTAGATGAGCAGCACCGACATCGTGATCAGGACGAGCGACATGCCGTAGGCAATCGGCAAGCCCTTGGCGACGTCGACGTAGCCGGGATCGGGGCGATGCGTCAGCTTGGCCCAGCTCTTCTTGATCGACTCCCAGATCGCCCCTGCCACGTGTCCGCCGTCGAGCGGGAGCAGCGGGATGAGGTTGAACACGAACAGGGCCAGGTTGAGCGATGCGATGAGCAGGATGAGCTGGGCGATCTTGAGCCAGTTGCCACCCTGGTCGGCCGGTACCTCGAGCGCCGCGACCTCCCCGCCGATGCGGCCGACGCCGACAACCGAGATCGGGCCGTTCGGGTCCCGCTCACCGGAGCCGAAGGCGGCCTGGGCGACCCCGACCATCTTCTCGGGGATGCGCCAGATGATGGAGGCGGTGTCGAGGGTCCGGTCCCAGACGAAGCCTGGCGCCTCGGCCAGCGGCTTCGTGACGAGCTCCGAGCCGGGTGTGATGCCCATGAACCCCATCGGCTCGAGGACGAGCTCGCCGTCCTTGGTGACCGGGTTGTTCTCCTGGTCGTACGTCGCCCGCTCGAGCATCGCTGGCACGACCTGGAGGGTGACTTCGTCCCCACCCCGCTGGACGAGGAAGGTCATCTGCTTGCCACCGCTGTCCCGAATGGCCGAGGAGACCTCTTGCCAGGTGGTGATCGGCTGACCGTTGACGGCGACGATGCGGTCGTTCGCCTGGAACCCCGCGGCCTTGGCGGGCGAGGCCGGGTCGCCGCCAGCACAGTCCGGGTGCGGCGACTGCACCGTCGGGGTCGCCGTCGGCACGCACTCGGAGATCAGTCCGACCTTCGGCGCCACCTGGGGCAGCCCGTAGAGCGTGATGACGCCGGTGATGAGCACGAAGGCGATGAGCAGGTTCATCAACGGCCCGCCGAGCATGACGATGATCTTCTTGCCGGGGCTCAGCTTGTAGAAGACGCGGTCCCGGTCCTCCGGCCGCACCTCCTCCATCGAGTCGGCACGCGCCTGGTCGACCATCTGGCTGAACCGGCCGGTAGAGACGGTCCGCAGCTGGCCGTCCTGGTCGCCCGCGCGGGGCGGGAGCATGCCCACCATGCGCACGTAGCCGCCCAGCGGGATGGCCTTGATGCCGTACTCCGTCTCCCCGCGACGGCGGGACCAGATCGTCGGGCCGAAACCGACCATGTACTGCGTCACCTTGACGCCGAACTTCTTGGCCGGCACGAGGTGGCCGATCTCGTGCAGCGCAATGGACAGCGCCACACCGACGACGACGACGAGGACCCCTACGAGGAACAGCACGCATCCATTGTCACATCCGCTCGCGCCGTCCCCAGCCCAGATTCGATGTGATCGATCGGTGCATGGCTCGATCGATCACATCCACCCGCTGTCACGCTGCGGGCGCGAGGCGAAGGCCGGCCTCCACCTGGTCCATGAAGCGGCGCGTCTCGAGACGCAGTCCGATGACGTCGATCCGCAGGACGCGGTCGCCCGCCAGCGTCACGGAGTTCTGCCTCAGGTTGTCCTCGGTCGGATTGAGGCCGAGCCCGTGATGCACGCCGTCGATCTCCACGACGAGGCCATGGTGGTCCCAGCGGACGTCCAGGTAGATGCGACCGCGCGGACCCTGTCGCACCACCTGCCGACTGGGCTCCGGCAGGCCGCGCGCTCGGCAGAGGGCCGCGAAGTCCAGCTCGCCCAGGCTCTGCACACCGAAGGCGATGTCCCTCACCACGCTTCGGATCAACGAGCGTCTGGTGCGTCCACGGACCAGTCTTTGTGCGGCGGCGAGCCGAGCCGGTGTGGTGAGACGCTGCTGGACCGGCATGAGCAGCAGGAGCGCTGCCTGACGATCGGACCTGGCCCAATGAGCAGCTCGGACCGCCGCGATCTCTGACCGGGTCCGTGGCAGTCCCACGTCGATGACTTCGCCCGCGACGCGCCGGATCACCTTGTGGATGCGCACACCGGGCAACAGCCGCGTGTTGTGGTTGTGCACGACGGACAGGTGCACGTCGTCGTCCTCGTATCCGGTCAGGCCCGAGTGCTGCAGGGACGAGACACCGTCCAGCACGCCGATGGCCGTACCGGTCTCCCAGATCGCGCTCCACCGGCGGGCGAGCACACTCAGCGCCCCTCGGTGCAGGGCGACCGTCTGGGTGCCCCGCAGCGCCCACCGCCCGGACTCAACCTCGCGCCTGACGTCGTCGTGGTCGATGCCGAGCTGCCTCAGTTGTCTCCGCGACACAACGCCGTCCTGGTCGGCTGCGAGCCCTTCAACGGCGCGATGGCATGAGAGGCGGTCCATGCCGTGGAGCCTGATCGGGCAGCGCACCACCGCCCAGCACGGCCGGCACATCGGTGCATACGGCCATCGATGTCGCAGCGGATGTGGAGAACGATTCGATGTATTCGGTTCGATGTGATCGACCGATGCATGTCTCGATCGATCACATCGACCCGAATACATCGATCCGGGCCTGGGCAGCCGCGCGGGCCCAGGCGTCCGCGGCGAGGACGTCGTCGAGCGCCAGGTCAGTGGTCTGCGAAAGGGGCTCAGCGGCATACGAATCAACAACGGCCGCAATGGTGTCCACGATCGCCACGAAACTCAGCTGACCCTCGTGGAAGGCGTCGACCGCCACCTCGTTCGCCGCGTTGTAGACCGCGGGCCACGTGCCACCGGCCCGCCCGACGCGGCGAGCGAGCTCGACGGCGGGGAATGCCTCGTCGTCGAGCGGCTCGAACTCCCACGACTGCGCCTTCGTCCAGTCGCACGGCACGTCGGCGTCCGGGATCCGCTCGGGCCAGGACATGCCGAGCGCGATCGGCACGAGCATCCGCGGCGGGCCCGCCTGGGCGATCGTCGAGCCGTCGACGAACTCGACCATCGAGTGGATCAGCTGCTGCGGGTGCACGACGACGTCGATCCGGTCGAGGGGAATGTCGAAGAGCAGGTGCGCCTCGATGACCTCGAGCCCCTTGTTGACGAGGGTCGCGGAGTTCGTCGTGATGACGCGGCCCATCGCGAAGTTCGGGTGGGCGAGTGCCTGCTCGGGGGTGACGTCGGCGAGCTCGGCCCGGCTGCGCCCGCGGAACGGCCCGCCGCTCGCGGTGACGACGAGACGCCGGACCTCCTCGGCGCGCCCACCGCGCAGGCACTGGGCGATGGCGCTGTGCTCGGAGTCGACAGGAACGATCTGGCCCG
>DASUQN010000040.1:0-2047 GCA_036280515.1 Intrasporangium sp.
GCGTACGGCCGATCGCCCTCCTCAATTGTCGTTGCGGGCTGCTCCTGCCGGCACAGTCCGAGCCAGTGACAATGCCCACCGGCCGCCAGCGGCCGGTCCGGGACCTTTGGCCTTGACCACTCCGGCCACGACGGAATCCGAAGGCATATAGCCTGGCAATTGACGGTTTCAGCGGCGAACTAGCATTTGATCAGACGGATTCGTTACTCTTTGGGCTGAAGCGAAGGAGAGAGTGATGACCGAGACGCTCCAGACCCGCACATCCCATGACCCGGGGACCCGACGCCGCCTCCCCGAGCGGTCCCAGCCGATCGACCCCCGGCGGGTGGAGCAGCTCCTGGCAGCCGAGTGGGAGCGGTTCACGTCGTGGTCCCAGGGCTCCGGCGAGCACAACAAGCGGGCGAGCCGCTCGCTGCCGCTCGGAGTGACGAGCTCGTTCCAGCACTGGGAGCCCTACCCCATCTCGATCGCCTCCGCGCGCGGCGCATGGCTCACGGACGTCGACGACAATCGGCTGCTCGACCTGTCGATGGGCTTCGGCGCGATGCTCGTCGGCCACCTCAACCCGGTTGTCGTCGAGCACGTCACCGAGGCCCTGACGCACACCGGGACGCTCTTCGTGACGCCCTCGCCGCAGGCCACCGAGATGGCGGAGCGGTTCCAGGGTCGCTTCGGGCTCGACCTGCTCCGCTTCACCAACTCCGGCACCGAGTCGCTCATGTATGCGATCCGGGTGGCCCGGGCCCACACCGGCCGCAAGGCGATCATCAAGATCGAGGGCGGCTACCACGGGGGCTACGACGCGCTCCAGGTGTCGGTCAAGCCCGACCTCGCGGACATCGGCCCAGCCGAGGCGCCGATCCCGGAGGTCCCGTTCGACGTCGAGGCGGGCACCGTCCACGTCATCGCCTACAACGATCTCGGGCAGCTCGAGCGCGTTCTGGCCGAGCACGGCCCCGACATCGCCGCGCTCGTCATCGAGCCGGTCATCGAGAACCTCTCGATCGTCGTCCCCGACGAGGGATACCTCGCGGGCGTGCGGGCGGCGTGTGACGAGCACGGCGTCGTCCTCATCTTCGACGAGGTCAAGACTGGGCTCACCGCGGGCTACGCCGGCGCAGCGCAGCGGCTGGGCGTCCAGCCCGACCTCATCACCCTCGCCAAGTCGATCGGGGGCGGCCTGCCGCTCGCGGCCTTCGGTGGCAAGCGCGAGATCATGGAGGTCGTCGTCGACGGGCGGATGGCGCACTTCGGCACGTACAACGGCAACCCGCTCGTCATGGCGGCCGCGCGTGCGGTCGACGAGATCTGCACGCAGGAGGCTCTCGATGCGGCCGAGGCGATGAACAACCGCGCCATGGACGCGATCGACGAGATCATCGCCGCCCACGATCTGCCCGCCCACACGGTCGGCCTCGGCGTCAAGGGCTGCGTCACGTGGGCCGCGACCCCGGTGCGCAACTACCGCGACTACAAGGCGACCGACTTCGGCCTGGCCGAGCTGTCCTGGCTGTGGGGTGTCAACCGGGGCGTGCTCACGCCGCCCGGGCTCGACGAGCAGTGGCTCGTCTCGCTCATGCACACGGATGACGACATGGCGATCCTCGTCGACGACTTCCGCCAGCTCGCGGAGGCGCTCCGCGCCTGACCCGGACGAGAGGCAACCGTGACGGTGCCGGGCTGTTCGGATCCCTGTGGGGGTGCTGGCGTTCGGGCGTGACTCGCATCCTGCTCCGCTTCTCGGAGCAGAATGCGAGTCGTCGCCCCACGGGCTGCCAACGACCGATCTGCTCCTGACTCGTATCCTGCTCCGTTTCCCGGAGCAGAATGCGAGACGGCGGCCCGAGCACCCGGCAACTGTCGCTGGGCGATTTCGCCGGAGGTTGCCCGGTGCTCGGTGTGTTGGCCGAGGTGGGGCAGCGCCCGGCTGCTCATGACTGGGCCGCCATCCGCGGGCGTGCTCGTGTGGCAAGTTAGCGCCAACCGCGGGCGCTGATCTCATGGCTGAGCGTAAAAGGTCAGTTCCCCATGGCGGGCCTGATCTTTC
>DASUQN010000041.1:0-3523 GCA_036280515.1 Intrasporangium sp.
ACGCGGGCACCGCACCGGGGACCGGCACTCACCGCAGCTCAACGACGGCAGGTATCCGCGCCGAGGGACCTGGACGAGGACGGGTCCGTCGCGGAGGGCGTCCTTGGCCACGCGCCACGCCCTCGACGGCAGGTGGGCCCGGGCGGCGGGCCCGTCCCGCTCCTCGTCGAGGCCCTCCCCCGCGACGACGACCCGCGGCGCCGCACCACGGACGACGTCGTGGCCGGCGACGACCGGGATGACCTGGCCGGCCTCGATCTCGGCCTCCAACCGGAGGCTGCGAACGAAGCCGCCCGAGACCAGTGCCGCGCCCGTCTGCTCGGCCCGCAACGACAGGACGACTCCGGTGTGGTGATAAGGGGCTCGCGGCTCGGACAGCAGGTCGTCGCCGTCATCCCAGCACGCCACCAGCCCGAGGTCACGGACCGGCGCGAAGGCCGCGGCGCGGGTGCCGATCACCACCCGCACGTGGCCGCGCAGGACCTTGAGCCAGGCGGTGTAGCGGGCCTGGGGTCCTTGGTCCGCCGTCAGCCTGACGTGCTGCCCTGGACCCAGCCGGCGGATCAGGGCAGCGTCGACGCGGTCGACGTCGCGATGATCCGGGACGACGACAACCGCCCCCCGCGCACCGGTCAGAGCGGCGCGCACCGCGACGGCGAGCGCCTCCGGCCAGTCGCTGTCCCGGTCCCGGGTCGGCAGCGCCAGCCACGCCGCGGCCGGGCCCTCGCCGGCCGCCACGCGGCGCAGCCAGGCAGGACCTGAGGGATAGTCCGCCCATGCGCCGACGTCGTCCCCGCCACTCACGGGACTCGACGGAGCAGCGGAAGCCGGCTCAGCGGCATACGACCCCATCTTCGGCGGCAGGAGCGGGAGGTTGCGCTCGGCCGTGGCATGCCGTTTGGGCACCGCGAGGCGCAGGACGTCGCTCAGCGTGCCGGCATACCGGTCGGCCACGGCCCGGCACAGCGCGAGGATCTCCGGCGTGAGAACGGGCTCCGGGCTGACGACCTTGCGCAGCGGCGTCAGGCGCCCCTCGTGCTCGGCCTCCGCGCGCCGCTCGACGACGAAGCCCTCGAGATCTCGTCCGGCGAAGCGCACCCGCACCCGGGCGCCGGGCACGGCAGCGGCGGCCAGCTCCTCGGGAACGGCGTACTCGAACACCCGGTCCAGGTGGGCGAGCGGCGTGTCGACGACAACGGCAGCGACCGGCCCGCTCGGGGCCGGTCGCTGCGCAGAGGTGTCGTCGCCCACGGGGGCGAATCTAGTGTCAGCCGGCGACAGCGGCGCGCAGCGCCTCGATGCGGTCGGTGCGCTCCCACGTGAAGGCGTTGTCCACTCCATCCGCCTTGGTGCGGCCGAAGTGGCCGTACGCCGCCGTGGGGGCGTAGATCGGTCGGAGCAGGTCGAGCGCGTCGACGATCGCCGCCGGACGCAGGTCGAACACCATGCCGATCGCGTCCTGGATCTGGTCGACCGGCACGGTCTCGGTGCCGAACGTCTCGATGTAGAGCCCGACCGGCTGGGCCTTGCCGATCGCGTAGGCGACCTGGACCTCGCACCGCCGCGCCAGGCCCGCCGCGACGACGTTCTTGGCCACCCACCGCATCGCGTACGCGCCGGACCGGTCGACCTTGCTCGGGTCCTTGCCCGAGAAGGCACCACCACCATGCCGCGCCATCCCACCGTAGGTGTCGACGATGATCTTCCGACCGGTCAGGCCGGCGTCGCCCATCGGGCCGCCGATCTCGAAGCGGCCGGTCGGGTTGATCAGGGTCCGGTAGGCCGAGACGTCGAGGTCACTCCCCCCGGCGTGCAGCTCCTCGAGGACCGGCGTGATGACGTGCTCCCTGATGTCCGGCTCGAGCATCCCCTCGAGCGACACGTCCGGAGCGTGCTGCGTCGAGAGCACCAGCGTGTCGAGCCGGACCGCCTTGTCTCCCTCGTAGGCGATGGTCACCTGGGTCTTGCCATCGGGGCGCAGGTAGGCGAGCTCGTTGCTCTTGCGCACCTGGGTCAGGCGCTCGGACAGGCGGTGGGCGAGGTAGATCGGCAGCGGCATCAGCTCCGGGGTGTCTTCGCACGCATAGCCGAACATCAGCCCCTGGTCGCCAGCACCCTGCTTGTCCATCGGGTCGACACCCCCGTGCCGGCTCTCGTGGGCGGTGTCGACGCCCTGCGCGATGTCGGGCGACTGGGCGCCGATCGAGACGGAGACGCCACAGGTGCGGCCGTCGAAGCCCTTCTGTGACCCGTCGTAGCCGACGCGCAGGATCGTCTCGCGGACGATTCGCGGGATCTCCACGTAGCCAGTCGTCGACACCTCGCCCGCGACGTGGACGAGCCCGGTGGTGACCATCGTCTCGACGGCGACCCGCGCCTGGGCGTCCTCGGCGAGCATCGCATCGAGGATCGAGTCACTGATCTGGTCGCAGATCTTGTCCGGGTGTCCCTCGGTGACGGACTCGGACGTGAACAGGCGTGCGGACACATGGGCTCCCTGGCTGTGTGGCGTGCGGGTGACGGCGAGTTTAGCCCGCGGTACGGAGTAGCGAGGCGACAACGTCCAGCACGGCGTCGGCGACGACATCCTTCGATGCCGGCCCCACCGTGCGGACCTCGTCGCTGCCCCGGGTCAGGATGTGCACGGTGTTCTCGTCCTGCCCGAAGGCCTTGTCGTAGCCGACCTCGTTGGTCACCTGCAGGTCGCTGCCCTTGCGCGCGAACTTGGCCCGCGCGTGGTCGAGCACCGACCCGCCTGCGTCGCCCGTCTCGGCGGCGAAGCTGACGATGACCGGACGCGCCGCTGCGCGCTCCGCGCGGTCGGCGACGAGGCCCTTGACGATGTCGGGGTTCTCGACGAGCTCGAGCCGCAGACCCGCGCCGTCCTCCCCCTTCTTGATCTTGCTGTCGCTCGCCGTCGCCGGGCGGAAGTCGGCGGGGGCCGCGGCCATGACGACGACGTCGGCGTCCGTCGCCGCTGCCACCACCGCCTCCTGCAGCTCGACCGTCGTCTCGACGGGGACCACCGCCATCCCGTCGGGCGTGGGGAGGGAGACGTTGGCCGCCACGAGGGTCACGGTGGCGCCGCGTGCGGCGGCCGCCCGAGCGATGGCGATGCCCTGCTTGCCGGACGACCGGTTGCCGAGGTAGCGCACGGGATCGAGCGGCTCACGCGTGCCACCAGCCGAGACCACGATCTTGCGGCCCTTCAGACCATTCATGTCGTATGCCGCTGAGCCGGCTTCCCGAGACCCGGCATCGTCGGCGACCTCCCGCGCTCCCGCGTCGCCACGCCCGCTCAGCGCGGTAGGAGCAGGACCCGGGGGACCCACGATGGCGAGCACAGCGGCATACAGCTCGTCCGGCTCGGGAAGCCGGCCGGCACCGGTGTCCTTGCCGGTCAGGCGACCCTCGGCCGGGTCGATGACGTGGACCCCGCGCTCGCGAAGGACGGCCACGTTGGCCTGCGTCGCCGGGTGGAGCCACATCTCGGTGTGCATCGCCGGCGCGAGCACGACCGGGC
>DASUQN010000042.1:0-4384 GCA_036280515.1 Intrasporangium sp.
ACGCTCGACTCGAAGGGCGAGGCCGCCGATGTCCCACCACCCGTCCGGGGTGCTCAGCGCCCGCGAGAGCCGCACGACGCATTGGCGCTGCCCGCGCTCGGAGAGCAGGCGCACTCCGGTGCCGACGACCGGCGCGTCCACCCGGAGGATCGCATGGTGCGTGCGGCCCTTGGCGTGGAGCGGCTTGCGGCGGGTCAGCAACGCAATCGCCCCGAGCGTGCCGGCGAGCGCGCCGCCAGCGGCCTTGGCGGCGGTCTGCACCGGCTCGGTCGTCACGACCGGTCCATACCCCCCGGCGCACGTCCGTCACGCCAGAGGTCCTGCGGTCCTCCACAGCCCGCAGGACCCGTCTGACGGCGTCGACGCACCCTCGACGCCGAGCCCCTCAGAGCCGGCCCTTGGCCAGGGCAAGGAACTCCGCCCTGCTGGCCGGGTCCTCCCGGAACCGGCCGTGCAGCGCCGAGGTCACGGTGCGGGCTCCCTGGGCTCGGGCGCCGCGGATGCTCATGCACGTGTGCTCCGCCTCCACGACCACTCCGACCCCGTGGGGCTCGAGGAGCTCCCCGAGGTGGTCGGCGATCTGCTTCGTCAGGCGCTCCTGCGTCTGGGGCCGGCGGGAGTGGAACTCGACCATCCGGGCGAACTTCGACAGGCCCAGGATGCGCTCGCCCGGCAGGTACCCCACGTGCGCCACGCCGACGAACGGCAGCATGTGGTGCTCGCACAGCGATCTGACGGGGATGTTCTCGACGAGGACCATCTCGTCGTAGCCGCCGTCGTTGGGAAACGTCGTGAGCTCGAACTCCGGGGCGCTCGTCATCTCGGCCAGAGCGCGCGCCATGCGACGCGGCGTGCGGACCAAGGACTCGTCCGTGAGGTCGAGGCCAAGGGCGCCGAGCAGGAGGCGGGCGGCATCCTCGGCCGACTCGAGGTCGACGTCGCGCACGGCCGGGACGATCCTGGGCCGCCAGCGACCATGTACCTTCGAGGGCTCCGGCTCGGCAGGCGGGGTGATCGTCTGGGCGGTGGCCGGCGTCTGCATCGGTGACCTCGCTTCTAAAGTTGCTTTTGATTGATTTTAGAAGCCATCGCGATTGCCGTCAACCACTTTCTCCGGTACACCCGCCGACCCGTTCCGGACGCGAGCCCGCCGCAAACTGGAACCTGCTCGCACGAGGTTGCCGGGGAGCGCTAGCGTGGTCAGTGCCAGGGGGGATCTGGTGCTCGCCTCCGCTGCGCCACCACACCATGCACCACCGACGGAGGAACGATGTCGACACCCGAGCCACAGCCGGATCAGCCGCCTGCCCAAGCGAACCCGCCCGCCGGCTGGTACCCGGACCCGGAGGGAAAGCCGATGTCGCGCTACTGGGACGGCGCGGCCTGGACGGAACAGCTCGCTCCGCTCAACACGGCTGCACCCGGACTGATCGGCACGCACTACAGCCTGGACGCAACGGGACAGCCGGTCAGCCCGAGCTCGCGCCTGGCCGCGACGCTGCTGTGCTTCTTCCTCGGCGTCCTCGGCGTGCACCGGTTCTACGTCGGCAAGGTCGGCACGGGGCTGCTCCAGCTCGTCACCCTCGGCGGGCTCGGCATCTGGGCCCTCATCGACCTGGTCATGATCATCGTGGGCGCCTTCCGCGACAAGCAGGACCGGCTCCTGCTCAACTGGTGAGCCGCTACGTCAGGCGAGCGGCTCGGGTCGGGCCACCTCTGGCCGCGGGATGTCGATGAAGGGCTGGATCGCGATCCCGTGGTCGACCTCTCTCATGCCGAGCTCATACGCTGCGGTGCCGCTCGCCCGAAGCAGGAGCTCGTCGCGTCCGGGTCGCACGACCCGGACCTCGATGTCGGCGATGGAGCAGTTGGCGACGTCGTGGGTGTCGCCGTTTGGATCCGCATAGCTCCATCCGACGAAGCGCTCTCGCGGAGCCCCGACGTCGACGTGGACGGACAGGCGGTCAGGGCCGCTGAGCGACAAGTGCGCGCCGGTGGGCTGCTCGGCAACCTTGGTCCCGAGGATGCGGTTGACGCCCCCGAGCGGCAACCGCTGGCCCCGGATGGAGATCGCTCCTCCGGCAACCCAAGGACCCAGCACCGGGCCCACCTTGACCCTGCCCAGGACGACGTCGATCCAGGTGTCGTCGCCTGAACCTTCGAAGTGCAGGCCGTGCACCCAGATCCACCGCTCAGCGTGCTGGGAACCCCAGTTGTGGCCGACCATGCCCGGCCAGCCGTCAAGGTGATGGTGCTGGCCGTCGATGCTCACCGACCCGGTGAAGCGGGCGAAGGGATGCAGGCTGACCGGCTTTGTCCTGGGCAGCGGCGCGGTGTACAGCCGGGACTGCGCCAGGTGCTCGAGTCGCGGCTCGCCGGTGAAGGAGAGGTCCCACTGCGCTCCGGGCCGGTGGTCGGCATGACCGATGGCTCCGACCGCCCTACCCTCGCCGAACGTGGCGCCGCCGACCTGCAGGCGGGGCCCAGCCGCGCCGTCGGCGGCCTCCGGCCCGGGAACCGTGAGCTTCGTGGCGGTCGGCCCATCGGTCGCATCGAACCAGGTCAGCCACAGCGAGCCGGTCGGCTGCTCGTCGTGAGCGACCCGGACGGTGTACCGCAACCAGACACCCCGACCACCCTCAGGTGCCGTCGCGCGCAGGTAGAAACTCTCGTAGCCCGCCGTCATGCCGGTGAACCGGGCCACCGGGGCGCCTGCGTCCATGACGTGAGCGTACAAGCGGCAGTGTGCCGCTGGGCTGGTTTGCAGGCATGCTCATCAGGGGTTGCATTCCGTACCCACCTACGGGTTTACCGTGGCGGGAGGCGCTGATCAACGGCGCGTGGACCGAGCAAGGAGACCGACATGAGTGAACTGCCCATCAGGGTGGCCGAGGCCTGCACTCTCCCGACCGCGGAGCGGCCAACCCGGTCCGCCGAGTGGGGCTCCCTCTTCCGCGAGGTGCTGGCAACGGAATCGCTTGGCGCCCAACGCGGCCGACTCGTCTTCCATGAGGACGCCGCCCTCGAGACGCGGGTCCGCGACCTGGCGTCGAAGGAGACTTCGTGCTGCAGCTTCTTCACCTTCGAGTTCGGCGCGGGCGTGGACGCGGCAGGAGCGGGAACGATGACTCTGGACGTGAGGGTGCCGCCTTCGCAGTCAGCGGTTCTGGAGGCGTTCATCGCATGGGCCGAGGGCGTGCGAACGGGCCGGTTGCAGGTGGCTTGATGCGCGCCGGAGCGGTCGCCGAAGCGGCCGGGGTGAACCTCGAGACCCTGCGGTACTACGAGCGGCGGGGCCTGTTGCCGACGCCGGACCGCAGCCTCGGAGGCCACCGCATCTACGCACCCGAGACGGTGACCACCCTGCGGGTGATCAAGGCCGCGCAACGGCTCGGGTTCACGCTCGACGAGATCTCGGACCTGCTGACCGTCGGACGGCACCATCACGGCACCGGGCGCCGTCCGGCCGGGCTGCAAGCGCTCGCCCGGGACAAGCTCGTCGAGGTGGACGCCCGGATCGCCGACCTGCTCACGATCCGGGATCGCCTCGTCGCAGCAATGGCTGCCGGGTGCGACGACCTCACGGAGTGCGCAGGCATCGATGGGTGCCCCATCCCGTTCGAAACGCTTGCGGAGTCAGCGCCCTCATAGGGGCGAATCGCGCCGTCACACAAGGCAACCGAGCGCAAACGGCGGCTCCGTTGGGGGCAAGCTCAGCGGCATACGGCATGCAGCGGCGTGTCGTCGTTAGGTCCGTTCTGGGGCGGGTAGGGCACCAGGCACGCACCCCACAAGGGAAGGATTTGCGCATGACTGCCCAGAACTGGGACCCGTGGAACTACCGGGAGAACATCTATTCAGGACGTGACCGTGACGTCACCGGCGACCTGGCGGAGGACACGACAGGTCGGCAGCACGACCTCGTCGGCTTCCGCGTCGAGGCAACCGACGGGTCGATCGGCAAGGTCGACGGCGCGACGGACGAGGTCGGCTCGAGCTACATCGTCGTGGACACCGGGCCGTGGATCTTCGGCCGCAAGGTGATGCTTCCCGCCGGCACGATCGACCGGGTCGACTGGGATGACCAGGCGATCTACGTCGACCGCAGCAAGGACGAGATCAAGGACTCGCCGGAGCTCGGCGAGACCGGCTGGGACGACCCCGAGTACAGGGATCGTCTTGGCGGGTACTACAGCGACTACTACGGACCCCGGGTCTGAGCTGTCGCTGTGGGGTAACGGATGGGACGGCGCGTCGGCGGCGGGCCGGCGCGCCGCTCTGGCTCACACACTGCTCCGCTGGCCGGAGCAGTTCGCCAGCGGGCAGAATCGAGGGATGAGCGAGACGGGCAGCGAGGACCGGTTCGTCAACCCGACAGTGGGCA
>DASUQN010000043.1:0-6812 GCA_036280515.1 Intrasporangium sp.
GATGCTGCGCCTGCTCGATGTCGAACTCGGCCACCGCGTCCTCGACGTCGGGGCTGGCTCCGGCTGGACGACCGCCCTCCTCGCGGAGCTGACCGGCCCCGGAGGATCGGTTCGCGGGGTCGAGCTCGTCCCGGAGCTGGCGCGGTGGGGTGCCGAGAACCTCGCCGCAGCCGACTACCCCTGGGCCTCGATCGAGGCGGCCACCGCCGGTGTGATCGGTGCGCCCGAGCACGGGCCGTACGACCGGATCCTCGTGTCGGCGAACGCCCGACGCCTTCCCGACGCGCTCGTCGCCCAGCTCACCGACGGTGGCCGCATGGTCATTCCCGTGAGCAGCCGCATGCTCGTCGTCGTACGGCATGGCGACAACATCTCGACGAGCGAGCACGGCGCCTACCGGTTCGTGCCGCTGCGCTGAAGGGGCGGTTCCGGCAGGGACCCCAGAAACCGTCCGAGCGCCTCAGTGGCGTCCGGGATCGACCCGCCGCCGAGGACGTCGACGAGCAGGCCGCGAACCACGGCCACGCCCAACCGCGTCAACGCCGGGCGCCCGCGACGTGATGGCGACCGTCTCGAGGAAGAGTCGGACGAAGGGCGCCCGGGTCGCCCAGCCTCGGATGCCCGTGGCAGTGTGGACCGTCACCGAGCTGGAGCCGCTGTCCCGGTTCGTCTGGGAGGCCCGGATCCTCGGATCACGCTTCGCGGGGGCCATCACCTCACGTCCAGGCCCGCCCGCGTGCACGACGCGCTGACGCTCGACGTGAACGGCTGGACCGCGGGCCTCCTCTCCCTGGTCGCCGGCTCGGCGATGCGTCAGGCGATCGCCACGGAGAACGAGGGCTTCCGTCGCGTCGCGCTCAGCGCTGAGCGGCCCGGCTCGGAGCATTCCCTGTGAACACCTAGAGTTGTCCTCGTGTTCGGACGCAAGAAGACCCTCAACGAAGAGCTCATCGACCCAGAGCCCGCAGCTCGTCCCGGGGCGAAGAACCGCCCGACGCCCAAGCGGCGTGACCAGGAGGCGGCCAACAGGCGTCCGCTCATCGTCACCGACCGCAAGGCTGCGCGGGCGAACGACAAGGTGGCGCGGCGGCAGGGGATGGCCAAGCAACGTGCCGGGATGCTCGCCGGTGACGAGCGGTACCTTCCCCCGCGCGACAAGGGCCCGCGCCGCCGCTTCATCCGCGACTCCGTCGACGCCCGGTGGAACATCGGCGAGTTCATGCTCCCCGTGATGCTCCTCGTGCTGCTGCTCAGCTTCATCAGGCAGAACTGGGCGCTGATGTCGGTCTTCATCCTCGTGTACGGCCTCATCGTCGTGGCCATCATCGACGCCGTGCTGATGTGGCTGCGGACCAAGAAGAAGGTGATCGCCAAGTTCGACCAGACCGAGCGGGGCGACGCCTTCTACGCGATCATGCGTGCGTTCCAGATGCGGCGGACGCGGATGCCCAAGCCGGCCGTCGATCGCGGACAGCACCCTTCCTGACCGGCTGACGTGGTCAGCGCTCGTCCCCTCCACCGACGAGGTCGGCGAAGGCCAGTGGCCTTCGGGTGACGGCATAGGTCGCGAAGTACAGCTTGGCCACCGAGCCGTCTGCCGCACGGACGACCTGGAGGATCTCGCCCCGCTCCCTCCCGGCGGAGGCTCGAAACCGGTCTGGCTCCTCCGGCGCGAACTGCGTCTCCGAGAGCGGGTCATCGGTGAGCCGCGACCAGAGCTCGCCGTCCCGGACGAAGAAGACGATCGGAGAGCCCTCGGACCACCACTGGCCCAGCAGCTCGGCCAGCTCCGGCCGGGCCTGCTCCGGCACCCAGGCCGGCTCGATCGGCGGCTCCGCATCGACCACGGCCTCGATGAGGTCCGTCGCCAGGGCGAGCGGCTCGGCTCCCGACGTGGCGTTGGCGAAGACGATCGCGCCGACCTTGTCCCGGCGCCGGACCCGCAGGCCGGTGAGGTAGCCGGGCATGGCTCCGCCGTGACCGACGAAGACCCGGTCCCCCCGGCGGCCCATCCCAAAGCCCAGGCCGTAGGCACCCGTCCACCCGTCGACGTCAGTCATGATGAGCGGCCGACACATCTCGTCGATCGTCTCCGGACTGACGACCCGGTCGTCCGGGTCCGCGAGGTAGGCGGCGTAGAGGGCCATGTCGGCGACGGTCGACCACAGGCCGCCGAGCGGCGCCGTTGCGTTGAGCGTGAAGAGCGGCTCCTCTCTCGCCGTGCCCGCGTAGGGGTCGACCTGGTACCCGTGCGCGCGGTCGTCGGCGGGGGCCAGGCCCGTCCGGGACATACCGAGGGGGTCGAGGACCCGTTCCCGGACGACGGTCTCCCAGTCCTGGCCGGTCACCCGCTCCACGACCTGGCCGAGCAGGCCGTACGCGAGGTTCGAGTAGTGGAAGGCGTGGTGGGCGGGCAGGACCTGCTCGGCCTCCTCGACACCCGCGAGAAAGACCTCACGCTCAGGGGCGCTCAGGCTCTCCCAGATGTTGCCGATAGGCTCCCGCTGCAGCCCTGAGGCGTGCGCGAGCATCTGGCGCAGCTGGAGCCTCCCGTGGCGCGTCCCGGGCACGTGGACATCGAGCGGGTCGTCGAGGCTCAGCCGACCTGCGTCGCGCAGAGCCATGACGGCCAGGGCCGTGAACGTCTTGGTGACCGAGCCGATCATGAACTGGGTCGAATCGGTCGCGGCGACCGAGGCTCCTGAGCCATCGGCCCCGTCGCCCAGCCGCGCCGCTCCGACGTGTGCGGTCCAGACGAGCTCCCCCTCGCGCACCACCCCCGCGCTCACGCCGGGGCTGCGCCAGCGACGCTGGGCTGAGCTCACCCTGGCGGTCAGGTCGCGCTCCACCATGCTCGACAACTTGGCGGCGGCCTTGGGACCCGGTCCCTCGAGTCCGGCTGCGTCAGCGGTCACTCGGGCGCTCGAAGACTCATCGGGCCGTAGACGACGCTGTCCTCGTGGCGCAGGGTCACCGACTCCACACCCCTCGCGAGCAGCTCCTTCCACGACTCACCGAGGTAGTTCTCGGCGTCGCTCTGGGTCGGGAAACCTCGGGCGACGAGCGACCCGCCCGCCATCGTCTCGCCGTGGGCGTCGAAGTACACCCAGGTCCAGTCCGCGCTCATCCCGTCACCCTAGTTGGCCGGATGTCGCCAAGGTCGCACCAGGGTCACCGAGCCACCGACTGGACCGCGTTTGACGCCGGTCGACTGCGCGTGACACGGTTCGGGGTACCCGATGGGCAATGGGGCAAGCCGGTGAGACTCCGGCGCTGACCCGCAACCGTGAAGCCCGGACGCCGACCTGCTCGGCATCCGGCGCCAGCCGGAAAACCCGTGTCCGTTCGGCTCCTTTGTCAGTCTGTCGTGGAATGCGGACCGGAGACACCAGGCCTCAGGCACAGCAACCTCCGACCTCGGTGCCCCACCGCAAGGAGGTAGTTATGTCCCTTGCCCAGCGTGCCCCGATCCGGGCCGTCATCGCCGTGCTGCTCGCCGCAGCCTTCACCGCCCTTTCGGTCGGGCCGGCCCATGCGGCCGCCTACCGCTTCTGGGGCTTCTACCAGCTCACCGACGGCCAGTGGGCCTTCGCCCAGAAGGGGTCGGACCAGATCGTCCCCAAGGACGGCTCGGTCGACGGCTGGCGGTTCGCCGTCGCGGACGTGAACGACGTCCGGTTCCCCCGTGCGACCCTGACCTTCGAGCAGATCTGTGCGTCAACCCCGGCCGAGACCGGCCAGAAGCGGGTCGGCCTCGTGATCGACTACGGCCGTCCTGCCGACTCGGCGGACGGGACGACCCCGCCCGAGCCGACGGCGCTGTGCGCCCTCGTCGCGCCCGACGCGACGAGCACCGATGTCCTCGCGGCAGCCGGCGAACTTCGCGTCGAGAACGGGCTCGTCTGTGCCGTCGCGGGCTACCCGGCCACCGACTGCGGCGGTGAGGTGAAGGATCTCAGCGCGGAGGCCAAGGCGGCGGACACGCCCGTCCAGATCGTCGCGCCAACTGCCTCCACGACCAACACGCCGACGACGGACGCCGAGGCGCCCAAGGCAGCCCCGGTCAGCGCACCCGCGGAGGACACGTCGAGCGGCACGAGCACGGCGGCATACGTCATCGTCGGGCTCGCACTGCTGGGGATCGTCGGCTTCCTCATCGCGCGCTCCCGCGCCACGGGCAAGCGCAGATCCTGAGCCCGCCGCCATGAGCGCTCGGGAGCGGCTCCTGCACCCCGCAGCCTGGTGGCTGTGGGGGCTGGGGCTGGCGACAGCCGCGTCGCGGACGACCAACCCCATGGTGCTCCTGCTCATCATCGGCGTCTGCGTCCTCGTCGTCAGCGAGCGTCGCGACCCGTCGGCCCCCAACCCGCTCATGGCCTTTGTCGTCATCGGCGCGACGGTCGTCGTCTTCCGCCTGGTCATGACCGTCATCCTCGGCAACGGAGTCCGCGGGGAGACGGTGCTCGTCACCCTCCCCCGGATCCCCCTGCCCGAATGGGCGTCCTTCCTGCGGATCGGTGGCCCGGTGTCGCTGGAGAGCCTGCTCTACGCGTTCTATGACGCCCTGCGCCTCGTGGCGATCCTCGCGTGCATCGGCGCCGCCAATGCGCTGGCCAGCCCGAGGCGTCTGCTGCGGTACCTGCCTGCGACGCTGTACGACGTGGGCACGGCCATTGTCGTCGGACTGACCTTCGCGCCGCAGCTGCTCTCCGACGCACGCTCCGTCCGCAGCGCCCGCGCGCTTCGCGGGCACGACGGCCGCGGGGTTCGGGAACTGGCCCGCCTGGCCGTGCCCGTCCTCGAGACGGCCTTCGAGCGCTCCCTGGGGCTGGCCGCCTCGATGGAGTCACGCGGTTACGGCCGGGCCGTCCGGACGACCCCACGCGGCCGTCGCACCGCGTCCGTGCTCGCGGTCGTCGGCGCCCTGGGCGTCCTCGCCGGGCTCTACGGACTGCTCGACACCTCCGTCGGCGGCGTCCTCGGCCTGCCCCTCCTGCTCGTCGGGGTGGTCGTCGCAGGTGCCAGCCTCGCGATCGGTGCCTCCCGAGACGGCCGGTCGGGTCACCGGCGCGACCCGTGGACGTGGATCGAGACCCTCACCGTCGTGTGTGGCGCCGTGCCCGGAACCGTCCTCGTCATCGCCGGCGCGCAGGGTTGGACGGGCATCGTGCCGCTCCCCCGCGCCGAACCGCCACCGCTGCCCGTGCTCACCGTCCTCGCCGTGCTGGTCGCGGCGCTTCCCGCCTGGTTCACGCCGCGTCCCCGAAGGGCCCTCTCATGATCGTGTTCGACCACGTCACGGTCCGCTACCCGGACGCCGACGAGCCGAGCCTGCGCGACGTCACGCTCGAGATCCCGGAGGGGGAACTGGTCCTCGTCGTCGGTCCCACCGGCAGCGGAAAGTCGACGCTGCTGCGAACCATCAACGGCCTGGTGCCTCACTTCAGTGGGGGCACGCTGACCGGCCGCGTCGTCGTGGACGGCCACAGCACTGCCGAGAACCGGCCCCGCGACCTGGCCACCGTCGTGGGCCTGGTCGAGCAGAACCCGGCCTCCACCTTCGTGACCGACGTGGTCGAGGACGAGATCGCCTACGGCATGGAGACGATGGGGCTGGATCCGACGACGATCCGTCGACGTGTCGAAGAGACCCTCGATCTCTTCGGGCTCACGCCGTTGCGCACCCGCCCCCTCGGCTCGCTGTCCGGAGGGCAGCAGCAGCGTGTCGCCATCGCCTCGGTCTTCGCCGCCGGGCCGCAGATCCTCGTGCTCGACGAGCCGACCTCGGCGCTCGACCCGGTCGCAGCCGAGGAGGTGCTCGCCTCCCTGCACCGGATCGTGCACGACCTCGGCGTCACGGTGGTCCTTGCGGAGCACCGACTGGAGCGCGTCGTGCACCATGCGGACCGAGTCGTCCTCATCGACGGTGGTCACACGTCGGCCCTGCTCGATCCGGCTGCGGCGATGGCCGACTCACCGATCCATCCCCCGCTCGTTGCCCTGTCCCGCCTGGCCGAGTGGTCGCCGACCCCGCTCTCCATCCGCGACGCACGGCGGCGTGCCGGCGCCCTGCGGGACCGCCTCACAGCGGCGGTGCCCACGGCGGCCCGGGGCGACAGCCAGTCGCAGCGCCCCACGGTGCTCATCGAGGGGGCTCGGGTCGCGCGCGCCGGCAGGAGCGTCATCGAGGACCTGTCGCTCGGGCTGTTCCCCGGTACCGTGACCGCCCTGATGGGCAGGAACGGAGCCGGCAAGTCGACCCTCCTCGGCACCGTGGCAGGTCAGCTCGCCCCTGCCGCGGGCTCCGTCCGAGTTGCCAACGGCGCCGCGTGGGCGCAACCCGCGAGCCTGCCAGCCAAGCGCCGGATCGCCCTCGTGGGCCTCGTTCCCCAGCAGCCCGAGCTCCTGCTGTACAGCGACTCCGTCGCCGGCGAGTGCGCAGCCGCCGACCGGGACTTCGACGTGGCGAGCGGCACGGCCGCCGCGATCCTGGAGCGGATCTCCGGCGGCCTCGACCCGACGCGGCATCCACGCGACCTGTCCGAGGGCCAGCGGCTGGAGCTTGCCCTGTCGGTGATCCTGGCCGGCTCCCCCAGGGTCCTCCTCCTCGACGAGCCGACCCGCGGCCTGGACTATGGAGCCAAGCGGCGGCTCGGGGCCGCGCTGCGAGCCCTGGCGAGCGCCGGCACGACGGTCCTGCTGGCGACGCACGACGTCGAGCTCGCCGCCGAGGTCGCCGACCGCGTCGTCATCCTCGCCGACGGGGAGGTCGTCGCCGACGGCCCGGTCCGCCACGTGCTCGCCTCGTCACC
>DASUQN010000044.1:0-2789 GCA_036280515.1 Intrasporangium sp.
GCTCACCTGTTCGACCCACTTGACCCACCAGAAGCCACGGCGTCCCGGGGCGACGAGCCTGACCGGCGCGCCGTGCCCGGGCAGGAGCGGGACGCCGGCAACGTGCGTGGCGAGCAGCAGCGCCGGAGCGTCCTGGGGAGGGAACAGTCTGGTGTAGCCGGTCACCGAACGCACCGCGATCGACCCGTACTCCGGGGCTTCCAGCAGGCTGTCCAGCCGGACGCCGCGCCAGGTCTGCTCTGCCCACCAACCCCCGGTGCAGTCCAGGACCGCCGACCGGGTCGTGCTGGTCATCCCGAGCAGCTGGCCGTAGGTAAGCCGCAGCGTCGGCTCATCGGGTCGGCTGACCAGCAGTGCGTAGGCGTCTAGGTCGATGCGGGGCACGTCGTCGGTGAACCACTGCGTGACCGGCATCGCGGAGGGTACGCCGGACCCGATCTCGTAGGACCCGGACGCGCGACGGTGTGCACCTGGGAGACCCGCTACTGACGTGCCGGACTCCACCGCGGCGTACGCCAGCGCTGCGGTACCGCCGAGGGCGATCGCCCTCAACGCGGTTCGCCGAGACAGGTCGCTCGCACGAGGCCGCTGCCGTCGACGGACCACGTGGAGCAGTGCGAGCGGTACGGCCGCGACCGCGGAGGCGACGTGCACGTCGAGCGCACTGATCCCGGCAACCTCGAGCGGACCGAGCGTGGCGTGCACGACCGCGGCCAGCAGGCTGACGGCGACGACCACGGCCAACGTCACCGCGAGCGCGTGCCGGCGTCGACGGCGCAGTCCGCGTCGCACGATGACGGTCTTCCACGGGACCAGCACGAGGATGCCGAGGCCGAGAATGCCATGGACCACGCTCACCGCCCTGGACTGCGGCGAACCCTCGACCCCGAAGCCCAGCCAGCCGGTCACGAAGGCCCCCGCCAGGAGCAGGAGGAGCGCGAGGTTGGTCCGCCGGCTGGGCCGGAGCAACACGACCATCAGCCCAGTGTGCCGCGGCCTACCGAAATCGCCGCCACGCACATGCTGACGATCGAGCGGATCGCGGCGATGCGACGCACGTCCGCGACCGCGATGAGGTTCGCTTGGCTCGTGGTTTGACCAGTGGATCCGGAGCGTGGCGCCGCTCTCAGGGTGACGGTTGGCGATCACCCATCGCGCCGTACACTTTCCTGTACAGGAGGCGATGATGAAGACGATGAGCTACACCGATTCCCGGGCCCGTTACGCCGAGGTACTCGACGGGGTTGCCAACGACCGCGAGGAGGTCATCATCACCCGGGCCGGACATGAGCCCGTAGTCATCGTCTCCCTCGAGGCTACGAGTCCCTCCGGGAGACGGCCTACCTAATGCGTGCACCCGCCAACGCCCGACGCCTCCTCGACGCCATGGAGCGTCTGGAGGCCGGCCGCGGTAACGGTCATGACCTGATAGAGACCGACTGACGTGCTGCTCGTCTGGGACGAGAACGCGTGGCAGGACTACCTCTGGTGGCAAGCGCAGGACCGCAGGGTCCTGAAGAGGATCAACGTGCTGCTCGCTGACATCCAACCCAACGGCAACGAGGGCATCGGCAAGCCGGGAGCGCTCAATCATGACTTCGCGGGCTACTGGTCCAGACGCATCACCGATGAGCACCGCCTCGTGTACAAAGCCGTCGAGGACGAGGTCAGGATCGCTGCCTGTCGCGACCACTACGGATAGAGCGACGCCGTGCGGGTCGACATGCCCGTGCGACAGCAGGGTGGAGCGGCTATCACAGCGGGGGTATTCGGCCTGTGCGCGTAGCCTCGGACGGTGTCCACCAAGCCAGAGCGACGGGCCGCGCGCGAAACCGTGGCCGGGTATCACCAGGCCCAGTTGGCCCTGCTGGTAGAGCGCGTGGGCGCTGAGGTCGACCGTTACCGCGCCGGCGAGCTGGAAGCGTTCGACATCGACCAAGTCATCTTTCAGTACTCGCGCGCGGCGAAGGAGCTCTGGAAGTTCTGCAATCTGGCGGACGTTGAGACCACCGCCAACTTCATCCGCGAATGCCCTCCGGACGACTGGTGGGAGCGGGGAGCACCACGGAAGCGATGAAGCCGCGCGTCAGCCTCAGGCGACGTGGGCTCAAGCCGGCCCTCGGGGAGGGCGACTGGCGGGGTAAGACGCAACTCAGACAGCGCATTTCTGAGGATTCGGCCGCTGCTATCGTCAGCCGTCTGCCATGAGCTTTCGCACGACCCACTGGTTGATGCTCAGGTTTTCCTCAGCCGCGCGTAGAGCGACCTCTCGGTGCAACTTCTCGCCCAGTCGGAGGTTGAACTTGCCGGAATAGGTGCGTTCGGAGATCGGCTCTGGCACGTCCTCGCCTTGTTCCTGCATGTCGACGACGACATCTGCTAGCACGGCTTCAAGCCCTTGCAGGGCCTCGACCTGCGACGGTGCCAACCAGGACAGGGACGGGAACTCCGCTACGGTGGCGACGAACTCGCCATCCTCCACGGACCAGGCAACGCGGTAGGTGTAGTGAGACACGTCGACTTGGGGCCGCTCCATCGTGTCCATTACTCGCCCTCCTTCTTGTCGATTGCCTTGAGCACTTGGCGAACTTGGTAGGCCTTGGCCTTGCCCTTGTCGTTCTGAATGTTGACGCGGGGATCACCCTGCCATGGGGTCTTGAACACCGCGTGTGATGATCCCGTTTGCCGGGGCTTGCCGAAGTAGTGTTCGCAGACCTTGTGGAGGTCGTTGTAGGCGATGTTCTGTTGGTTGTTGCGCATCGCCGCAACGATCGACTCCACCGAGGTCA
>DASUQN010000045.1:0-2048 GCA_036280515.1 Intrasporangium sp.
TGGTCCACGGCGAGCCACCGCCACACCGACCCCGGAGCCGTGATGACGTGACGGGCGTGCTCGGCGCTGAGCCAGCCGTGCCCGGGCAGCTCGCACGGCGCGTCCGAGAGGCCGGCGGCAACCTCGAACGGGACCACGACCCACACGGACGCCGGCCGCGCCAGCGGAGCGCACCCGCAGACGCCATGCTCGGCCGACTGCTCACTCGGCACTGTCTGCACATTCGACGTGTCCTGCGGACTCGAAGCGGCCATCGAGCCCGGGTCGTCGATGGCCGGGGTGACGTGGAGTTTGAGATCTGTTCGTTGGGCGTCCCGGCCGTCGGCTCGGTCGCTGTCGGCCGGGTCAGGTGACGGAGCGCCGGGTGGCGAACTCGGGGCGCGCGTGCTCGCGTCCGTCCAGGACTTCCTTGAGGTGCCGCGCCGCGGTGACCGCATCGACGTGTGTCACGTAGAGCGGGGCGAAGCCGAGCCGCACGATGTCTGGCTCCCGGTAGTCGCCGATGACGCCCCGGCCGATGAGCGCCTGGACGACGGCGAAGGCATCGGGGTGGCGCAGCGACACCTGGGATCCCCGCCGTCGAGCCGCGGCCGGGGTCGCCACGGGTAGGTCGACGCCGAGCGCAGCGAGGGCCTCGAGGAAGGTCGAGGTCAGCGAGAGGGACTGCGTCCGAACATCGCTCATGGACAGGCCGTCGAAGGCCCCCAGCGCGGCCTCCAGAGCCAGCACGGACAGCATCGGCGGAGTCCCCACGCGTACCCGGTCGATGCCCGGTGCCGGGACGTAGTCGCGGGCCATCTCGAACGGCTGCGCGTGGCCGAACCAGCCGGTGAGCGGCTGGTCGAAGGCGTCCTGGTGACGCGCGGCCACGTAGATGAACGACGGAGCACCGGGACCGCCGTTGAGGTACTTGTAGCCACATCCCACCGCCACGTCAGCGCCGCCCTCGTCGAGCCGCACGTCGATGGCCCCTGCGGAATGGCACAGGTCCCAGGAGGCCAGGGCCCCGACGTCGTGGGCGGCCGAGGTGATCGCCTCGAGGTCCCACAGCTCGCCGGTCGCGTAGTCCACGCTCGAGTAGGCCGCGACCGCGAGGTCCGCGCCGAGCTCGGCGATGGCCTGCGGAGCGTCGGCGGGGGAGACGCGGCGCACCTCCCGCCCTTCGACCCGGGCAGCCGCTTCCGCCAGGTACAGGTCGGTGGGGAAGGAAGCGGGGTCCGTGAGCACCACCTGACGACCAGGCCGCAGCCGCGCCGCCCCGACGATGGCCTTGAAGAGGTTGACCGACGTGGAGTCGGAGACGACCACCTGTCCGCCGGCAGCACCGACGAGCCGGCCGATCCGGTCGCCGACCCTGGTCTGCGCGCCCCACCAGTCCGCCTCGTTCCATGACCGGATGAGCCGCTCGCCCCACTCGTGCTCGACCACGCCGGCCAGCGCCGGACCCACGGTCCGCGGAAGGGCTCCGAGCGAGTTGCCGTCGAGGTAGATGACGCCCTCGGGCAGCGCGAACCGCTCACGTGTACCGCTCAGCGGCGAATGGGCATCGAGGTCGCTGGCCCGGGCGAGGAGGTCGTCGATGACATCGTCGGACATGGTGGAAACGTACCGCGAGCGGGAGGAGGCGGTTCACGTGCGGCGAGCCCAGCGGCATACGATCTGGGGTTTGTGAAGATCACCATCGGCGTCCTCGCCGTCCAGGGTGACGTGCGCGAGCACGCCGCCGCCCTCACCGCTCTCGGCGCCGACGTCGTCACCGTCCGCCGCCCCGGCGAGGTCGAGCAGATCGACGGCCTCGTGATCCCCGGTGGGGAGTCGACGGTCATGGACAAGCTCGTCCGGGCCTTCGACCTGCAGGAGCCGCTGCGCAAGCGGATCGCCGCTGGCATGCCGACACTCGGGTCGTGCGCGGGGATGATCATGCTCGCCGACCGCATCGCCGACGCCAGGCCCGACCAGCAGACCCTGGGGGGCATCGACATGACGGTGCGACGCAACGCCTTCGGACGCCAGGTCGACTCGTTCGAGACCGACCTCGACTACGCGGG
>DASUQN010000046.1:0-2058 GCA_036280515.1 Intrasporangium sp.
GTGACACGGGGCCGCGTGACCCGTAGCTGCGCCTGTCGCAGCATCGCCGTCGGGTCACTCGCCACCATGTCCCCACCCAATCAACTAATCTGGAATCAGTCAAGAAAACATGAGATACGTCTCACCTGCCGAGCATCGCCCCCGCTCCACTGCGCGACACACCGATTTGGTTGCGACACACAGGGATCGGATTCCGGTGCGTCGCAACCTACTCGGTGTGTTGCGAGGGGGTGTGTTGCGACGGGGTCTGGGGCGGCGGGCTCTGGGGCGGCGGGGGAGGCGTGGGAGCGAGAGCGGCGAGGCGGCGCAGGGCCACCTCGGCGAGGTAGGCGGCGCCGTCCGCGACCACCGAGTCGTCGAACGCCGCCCGGGGTGAGTGGTTGTCGTCGGCCATCTCGGGGTCGCCGGTCGCACAGGCGCTGAGGTTGAGGTAGGCACCGGGGACGTGCTCGAGGACGACGGCCATGTCCTCGGAGCCGAGTTCGGGGTTGGCCATGTCGACCCAGCGATCCGGGCCGAAGAGCTCGACCACGGTGTCGCGGGCGTGTTCGAACTCGGCCTCGTCGTTGATGGTCACCGGATAGGCGCCCGAGGCCCAGCTGATCTCGACCTCGAGCCCGTGCGCGCTCGCGATCCCCCGGCAGGCCCGCTCGATGTCGGCGATGGCCTGGGTGCGCGCCGCAGCCGACAGTGTGCGAACGGTCCCGTCGAAGACCGCGTCGTCGGGGATGATGTTGTCCTTGGTCCCTGCGGCGAACCTGCCCACCGTCACGACCACCGGGTCGAAGACATCGAAGCCGCGCGTCACACGCGTCTGCAGGGCGAGGACCATCTCGCACGCGGCAGGAATGGGGTCGCTCGCCCGGTGCGGCGTCGCGCCGTGCCCGCCCTGGCCGACGACACGGGCGCTGAACTCGTCCGCCGCCGCCATCTGCGGGCCGGGCCGGCCGAACCACGTGCCGAGCGAGTGCTCGGCCGAGTAGACGTGGAAGGTGTAGGCCGCGCTGACCGGAGTGCCGCTCGCCTCGAGCAGGCCCTCCCCGATCATCGGCGCGGCGCCACCGGGTGCTTCCTCGCCCGGCTGGAACATGAACACGACGTCGCCCGAGAGCTCGTCGCGCTGCTCGTGGAGGACCCGAGCCGCTCCCACGAGGGCGGCGACGTGGAGGTCATGGCCGCAGGCGTGCATGGCGCCGTTCGTCGAGCGGTAGTCGACCTCGACCTCCTCGACGACGGGCAGGGCGTCCATGTCGCCGCGCAGGAGGACGGACGGTCGAGGTCCGCCGTCCGGCGCCGCCCCACCGCGAAGCACCGCCACGACGGACGAGAGGGCCCGCCCCAGGGTGACCTCGAGGTCCAAGTCGTCCAGCGCCTCTAGCACGGCGGCTTGGGTCTCGGGAAGGTCCAATCCGATCTCGGGGATCCGGTGCAGCCGGCGTCGGAGCGCGACCAGGTCCGGGGCGATGGACTGGGCGATCTCCAGGCTGCGTGTGCTCATGCGGGTCACCCTATTGACCCGGTGACGGTGCACGAGCGCGGGGCGTCAGGGGCCGGTGACCTCGACGATCCCCCGGGCGCCACGCTCCGCATCCACCATGACGTGGTTGACCACGGGGTAGCGCCCCGGCTCTGGGAAGCTCAGCTCGACGAAACCGCCCTGCGCCGCCGCGAGGTCGAGGGCCTGCGAGCCGCCGGTCCTCGTGCCGGGCGGGTCCAGCGGGCCACGCCCGTTCCTCAGCAGGTAGGTGCCCTCCTTGTAGACAGTGTCGAACTGCCCACCGACGACGTGGAAGGACGAGGGCCGGCTGGGTCCGGCGTCGAGCACCCAGATCCGCACCCGCTCTCCCACGCGGGCCTCGAGCGGATGGTCGACGTACTGGTTGGCATGGCCGTTGAAGACGACGGCGTCCGGCTGCTCGGCGAGCACCTTGTCGGCGTTGACTGGATCCCCTTGTGCCCCAAGGAAGATCTCGGACTGGACCATGAGGTAGGAGCGGTCGACCTTCGGCAGCCCCTCGGGCTCGATGACCACCGCCCCGGCCATGCCCGCCGCGATGT
>DASUQN010000047.1:0-9247 GCA_036280515.1 Intrasporangium sp.
TGCCACCCTCGTCCATCGCAGCGACGAGGTCCTTCGGGTAGGTGGAGACTGCCTCGGGGTTGGCCCAGACCGACGTACGCGGCCCAGGCACCCCGGCCTGCTGGTTCGCCAACGTCTGGGACTGGCTGGTCGCCCACTCGATGAACTTCCACGCGTTGTCCTGGTTGCCCGAGGCTTCGTTGATGCCCAGCGCCCACGACGGGATGCTGTACGGCTTCGAGCCTGCGGGTCCGGCCGGGAACGGGGCGAAGGCCACCGTGTCGGCCACCTTGGACTTGGCCGGGTCGGTCGCGTTCTTGTAGAGCGAGCTCGCCTCGGTGTAGAAGGCGGACTGGCCTTGGGTGAAGATGGCCATCGCCTCGGGCCAGCTCATGTCAGTGCTGACGTTGGCCGGGCCGTAGTTCTTGATCAGGCCGCCGTAGTAGGCATACGCCTGCTTCGCCTGAGGGGTGTTGACCGTAGCCTTTCCGGAGTCGTCGACCCAGCTTCCGCCGAAGCTGTACAGGAAGCTCGAGAACTGCGTGACAGCAGTGGACTTCCCTGTGCGCGCGACGAATCCCGCCACACCCGGGTTCTGCTCCTTGATCTTCTTGGCGGCTGCCTCGAGCTCGTCGAGCGTCTTGGGCGGCGTGGCGATGCCGGCCTTCTCGAGCAGGTCCTTGCGGTAGTAGAGCACTTCCTGCTCCGTGATGATCGGGACGCCGACGACCTGCCCCTCATCCGTCGTAGCGGCCACGGGGCCAGCCTGGAAGTCGGACCAGTTCCAGTCCTGGTTGGCCTCGGTCTTCTCAGTGAGGTCGGCGAGGTAGCCGTTCTGGGCGAAGAGTCGGCCCTCCTGGAGGGGGCGGTACATCATGACGTCGATCTCGTCGGTGCCAGCGTTGAGCTTGACGTTGTACTGGTCGGACAACTGGTCCTCGCCGAGCTGAGTGACCTGGACCTTGAGGCCGGTCTGCTTCTCGAAGTCGGGCAGGGCCTTCTTGATGTTCTCGGTCCACACGTGGTTGGCGAGCGTGACGCGCACGGTCGTTGACGACGCGCCGCCATCCCCCTCGCTGTTACCGGAACAGGCGGCGAGGCCGAGGGCTGCCACCACGGCCAGAGATGTACGAATTACTGAGTGACGCAACACTGGGTCTCCGATTTCTGTCGTGCTCCCCACGTCGGGGCGGCGATCTGCGGCGATTTGCGGCGATCTGCCACGATCATACATCCGCCTAATTTGAGGACGATTGGCCACCAACTCGGTTTTGAACAGGGGTCTGGAGACATTGAGTATGCTCTATTCATGAGCAACGGCGCCGCCACCGGTCCCGAGAGCGCTGTCCGTCCTCCCGGTACCGGGCTCCATGCGCACGTGCTCGATCGTCTGGGCACGGCCATCGCTGGCGGGAGCCTCGAGGTCGGCACCGTCCTCTACATCGATGACCTCATGGCCAAGTACTCGGTGTCTCGGCCGGTCATTCGCGAATGCCTGCGGGTGCTCTCCTCGATGGGCCTGGTCGAGTCCCGGCGACGGGTGGGCACGGTGATCCGACCCACAGCGGCGTGGAACGTCTTCGACCCGCAGGTGATTCGCTGGCGTCTCGCGTCAGACGCCCGCGGCGCCCAGCTGCGGTCGCTGACCGAGCTGCGTGCCGCCATCGAGCCAGAGGCGGCCCGTCTAGCAGCGACGCGGGCCGACCTCTCCGAGGGCAGCGCGCTCGTGGGGCTGGCCGCGAGGATGTGGACGGCCGGCAAGGAGGGGGATCTCGAGGCGTTCCTCGCCCTGGACATCGAGTTCCACCATCTCGTCCTGGCCGGCTCGGGCAACGAGATGTTCCTCAAGCTGAGCGAGCTGGTCGGCGAGGTCCTCAGCGGGCGACACGAGTACGGCCTGATGCCCGGTCATCCCGACGATGAGGCCCTGACGCTGCACGCTGACGTCGCCCAAGCCATCCACCGCCGCGATGAGGTGCGAGCGTGCGACGCGATGCGCCAGATCACGGTGCAGGCCCTCGACGAGATGGGCGGCATCTGGGCCCAGACCACGGGCCACCCCATCACTGAGGAGTAGGCGCGAGAGGTCGGCTGCGTCCTTCGATCGCTGTGTCGACCCCTTCCCAACGGAGCGAAGCGCGGGCGCCGGGGCTTCAGCCAGCCGCGCAACCTCCGCCTGCTGAAGCAGCAGCTCGAGACGCGCTGAGCCAACTGAAAGAACGCCTGACGAACCGCTCAGGAGCCCGACGGGAGCTGTCCCACGGACAGGATGTTGCCGGCCGGATCCTTGAACCACGCCATGGCGCCGCCCATCTCGCGGGAGATGCCCTTCTCGTCCGTGCGGATCGGTTCGTCGTCGTACTGCTCGAACGTCACGCCCTTGGCCACCAGATCGTCGACCGCCTTGTCGACGTCATCGACCATGACGTTGAGCACCGTGAACGAGGCCGGTTCGTGGTTGTCCTTGGGGTAGATCCAGACCTGTCCCCCGCCGGCGAGGTTGAGTGCGAGCCCGCCGTACTGCTCCGCCACGTCGAAGCCGAGGACGCCGCCGTAGAAGCCCTTCGCGGCCTCGACGTCATTGGTTGAGAAACTGCTGGCCACCTGGTTCTGCTGGAACATGTCAGTCCCTTCGTGAGCGACGGTGAATCCCACAAGTCTCGCCCCGTACCGCCACCCGCAACACCCTCCCCACCATGGTGCGTTGAGCACTCATCCGGAACGACGTCGTGGTGGCGTGGTGTCGCGCCGCTGTGGAAGTTCGCCGCAGTCGTCAGGCTCGCCGCTCAAGGCACGAAGATGACGATCTTCGTAACAGGGCGCGGTCAGTGTCGAGAATCGGACCGCCTTGGCGCGCTGGTTCTTCAGCACGCTGATGTTGATCACCGTCACTCCAGCCAAGCGGGCTGGGGCGGTGACGGCAGGCGAGGCATCCGTCGTAACTGCGGCGGGCAGGTCCCGCGCCGTCGGCACGCGAGCCAGCTCAGCGGCATACGTCCTCGGGACCTTGGTCCCTTGGGAGTGCCACCCGCGGCGTGTCGAATGGAGACACCCGGGCAGGTTGCCCGGACGGACCCCACCGACGAGAGGATCCACGATGAAGGCCCTGCAGTACGTCGAGATCGGCAAGCCACCCCAGCTCGTCGAGATCGAGAAGCCGACCCCGGGCCCCGGGCAGGTCCTACTCAAGGTGACGGCCGCCGGGGCCTGCCACTCGGACGAGTTCATCATGAGCCTGCCCGAGGATGCCTACGTCTACGGGCTGCCGCTGACGCTCGGCCACGAGGGTGCGGGCATCGTCGAGGAGCTCGGCGCCGGCGTGACCTCCGTCGCGGTGGGTGAGTCGATGGCGGTCTACGGCCCGTGGGGCTGCGGCGTCTGCCAGACCTGCGCGACCGGCGCAGAGAACTACTGCCGGGTCGCCGCGGAGCGCGGGATCGTGCCGCCGGGTCTGGGCGCACCCGGGGCCATGGCGGAGTACATGATCGTCGACAGCGCCCGCCACCTCGTGCCGCTCGGTGACCTCGACCCCGTCGCCAACGTCGCGCTGACGGACGCCGGACTGACGCCCTACCACGCGATCAAGCCGAGCCTTCCCGCGCTCGTCCCCGGGTCGATCGCGGTCGTGATCGGCAGCGGCGGCCTGGGTCACATGGCGATCCAGATCCTTCGCGGGCAAACGGCCGCGACGGTCGTCGCCCTCGATGTCGCCGAGGACAAGCTCAGGCTCGCCAAGGACGTCGGCGCCCACCACACCTTCCGCTCCGAGGAGGCCTCGATCGACCAGATTCGCGCCCTCAACGGGGGCCGGGGTGCGACGGTGGTCTTCGACTTCGTCGGCGTCGATGCGACGACCTCCCTCGCGGCCAGGATGACGCACTTCGACTCGGAGATCGTCGTCGTCGGCGTCGGCCCCGGCACCGTCCCGGTCGGGTTCCTCAGCCTGCCCTGGGAGACGAAGGTGCGCGCGCCCTACTGGGGCTCGCGCAGCGAGCTCTTCGAGGTGCTCGACCTCGCCCGCGACGGGCACATCCACGTCGAGACCGAGGCCTTCTCCCTCGATGAGGGCCCGGAGGCCTACCGGCGCCTGCACGAGGGCTCGCTCCGGGGCCGTGCGGTGATCGTCCCCTAGCCGCACGTTCGGCTGTCTCAGCGCACGCAACATGCCGTGTGCCGCTGGCGCACGAGCACCTGCGAAACCGCTCACCTCGCGTTAGCGTGAACGCGTGCGAGGTGATCGGGTTGAGGTCGTCATCGACGCCGGGGGCGAGGTTCGAACCTACGAGATCGAGGCGACACGCAACGGACGCCGTGTCGAGATCACGACCAGCCGAGGGGTCGTCGAGGTCACCGAGGTCACCAGAGGTGGCACCCCGGTGCGCACCGCACGTTTCATGTCGAGCCGCGTCCTGGCCCTCGTCGAGCACCCGGCAAGCGAACCGCCCATGGGTCAGCAGGTCATCGAGCCGTAACCCCGTCAAGAGCCCAGCAACGCGTACCAGCTGTCGGTGAGCTCGTCGAGCATCTGCTCGCGGCTGAGCTTCCAATCCGCCTCGCCCCAATGCTGCGCCACGTAGTCGAGCTGCGACATGGCGAGGACGCCGCGAAAGCGGCGCTGGTGCGGCCGGAAACGGTCGGCTTGGGCGAGGCCCTCCTCGATGTCGCCAGTCGCCTCGGCGAGCCAGTGCTCCACGAGGTCACGCAGCTCGGGGTCGACAGCGGCGGCGTCCCGGCCGATCCGGATGATCGAGTGGATCGACGGCCAGCGCTCGGCGGTCTGCGTGAGCCAGCTGTGGATCGCTTCTCGGCGTCCGTCCCTGACGGCTGCCACGAGATCCTCGGCGGTGGATCCCCGGTGCGCGGACCGGATCCGCTGGAGACGCTCGTTCAGCTTCTCGTCGATCAGTGCCCTCATCAGGTCGCTGCGCGAGGGAAAGTAGGCATAGAAGGTGGCCCGCGTGGTGCCGGCTGCCGTGGCGATGTCGTCCACAGTCGTGGCGGCATAGCCCCTGCTGCTGAACAGCTCGAGTCCAGCGTCGAGCAGTAAGCGGCGGGTCATCTGCTTCTGCGCTTCGCGGAGGCTCACCACGGGTCCAACACTAAGGCTCGGCCCGGGCGCCGTTGCGTCGCCATGGCGTCCTGGTTTGAGCCGTGCTGCAGCCGTCTTACATATCGTTCAAAACCTTGACACTACGTAAATGTATCTGTCACCTTGCGTGCTTAGGTGACCGGCCTCGCAGCACCGCGCTGTCGTCAGGACCTGGAACCACCGTGCAACCCGCATCCACAGGAGTTCAACGATGAACCAGATCCCCGTGCGCACGCGCGGCTACGCCGCAACGGTCGTGGCCGGCTCGTTCGCCGTGCTGTTGGCGCAAGTCGCGTACTCGCTTCCCGGCGCCCTCAACGGCACGTTCCAGCAGGAGTTCCAGACCACCGGCTCGCAGCTGACGTGGATCACCGCCGCCTTTGCCATCCCGATGGTGGTCTTCGAGCTGACCACCGGCGTCATCGGTGACCTGTTCGGCCGCAAGCGACTCCTCCAGGCAGGAGCGGCCCTCACGGTGGTGGGCTCGTCGATCTGCGCCGTGGCCGCGACAGTGCAGGTCATGTGGGTGGGCCAGGTCGTGGCCGGACTCGGCGCGGCCATCCTCTATCCCATCTCCCTCGCCATGATCGCCGCGCTCGCGCCGAACAACGACGCCCGCGCCAAGGCGATCGCACTGTGGGCCGGCTTCCTGTCCATCGGTGCGGCGATCTCACCTCTCATGGGTGGTGCCTTCGCCGCAAGCGGCAACTGGCGCGGTGCCTACGTCGTGGTGATCGTGGCCGCCATCGCTTCCATCCTCATCACCACCAGGGCCACCGACTCGTCGGCACCCGACGGCCGCAAGCTCGACCTCCCCGGTCAGGCGACCCTCGCCCTCGGCCTCATCGCCGTCCTCTATGCCGCGACCCAGGGCTCCGAGTCGGGCTTCGGAACACCGGTCGTCGTTGCCGCCCTGGTAGCGGGGGCGCTGCTGCTCGCCGCTTTCGTCGTCATCGAGCTGCGCACCGAGTCCCCGCTCCTGCACCTGCACCTGTTCGCCAACCGCGCGTACGCGGTGGTTGCGATCGCCACCGTCATCGGCATGTTCGCCTTCCTCGCGACCTGCTTCTCGATGAGCATCTGGCTGGGGGCCATCCAGCACCAGAACGCGTTGACCATCGGTGTGCTGTTCCTCTTCATCCAGGGCCCCGCCTTCGTGCTCGTGCCGGTCGTCTCCCACCTGATCCGCAATGTGCCGGCGCAGTGGATTCTCACCAGCGGCTTCGTGCTGATGGCCATCGGCGGGTTCTGGCCCTCGACCTTCGACGTCCATGACATGAGCTGGACTCGCTTCATCGCTCCCATGCTCATCCTCGGCTGTGGCTTCGCTCTCACCGTCGGCTCCATCACCGCCGTCGCGATCAACACAGTCCCCGTACGACTCGCGGGCATGGCGAGCGCCACCACAAACCTGCTGCGCGACTTCGGGTTCGCGCTCGGGCCGGTTCTCATCGGCGCGGTGGCCTTCAGCAAGGCAGACGAGTGGATGCTCGAGAAGGTCGGCCCGGCCATCGGCGCCTCCGGCCTCGAGCGGCCGTACTCCGACATCGCGGGCGGCATCGCGCGCGAGGGCGGCGCCATGGCGATCAACTCCATGCCCGTCGTCCCCGGCGCTGGTCCGGACATGCCCCCGGTCCCCATGCCGGAACAGCTCCAGCAGCTCGCGTTCGAGTCCCTGGGCACCGCCTACAACACGGCCTTCCTGCTCGCCGGGCTCTGCGCCCTGATCGCCGCGGTCCTGACGCTGGTCGGGCTCATCGGCCACCACGAGTCGTCGGCCGAGGTGGAGAGTGGCGAGTCCGAGAACCTCGTCGCTGTCTGACTCTCACCGCGCGGACACAGGGGGGACCCCGACGGCCATCGGGGTCCCCGCTCCGCGTGCGACTCCGGCGATTTCATCGGGCGCGGGCCGCCGGTTTGTCCTAGTCTCCGGACAACTGCCCCAAAAAGGCAGCCTGCGTCCGTTTCCAAGCCGGGCGCGCACTGACGCGACAGGTCCTGCAATGGAGCAGGACGGAGGAGTTGAGATGCGGCACACCAGATCCCGAATTCTCGTGGGCGCAGCAGTCGCTGCGGCCACCGCGCTAGTCCCTGCTGTGGCCGCGAACGCGGTCCCGGACGCGGAGGAGACCGTCGTCCAACGCGTCGACGACCGCCCGGACGACCAGAGCGACGCTCGACGCGCCCTGATCGAGGAGGCTGTCGCCCAGGTCATCAATGGCGAGGCCACCCCAGTGACCAAGGGCAAGGGCCAGGCCGTCCAGGTCTCCCCGGGCCAGTGGGCGCAGTACGGCCTGCAGTCCACGGACAACATCCTGACCTTCCTCATCGAGTTCGGTGACCAGATCGACACGCGTTTCCCGACGGCCCCGGCCGGACCGGTGCACAACGCGATTCCGGAGCCCGACCGCTCGGTGGACGACACGACCTATTGGGTCGAGGACTTCAACCGCGAGCACTTCCAGGACATCTTCTACGGCGGTGGCGAGTCCATGACGAGCCTCTATCGCGAGATGTCGAGCGGGCGCTACACGGTGAACGGGGACACATCCGACTGGGTTCAGGTGCCCTACAACGAGGCGAGCTACGGCCAGACCGAGAGCCAGGCCGACATGACCCGCTTCATCCAGGACGGTGCCAATGCCTGGTACGCCCAGCAGAAGGCGAGCGGCAAGTCCGACGCCGAGATCACGCAGTACCTCCAGCAGTTCGACCAGTGGGACCGCTACGACTACAACAGGAACGGCAACTTCAACGAGCCGGACGGCTACATCGACCACTTCCAGGCAGTGCATGCAGGCGAAGGCGAGGAAGCTGGCGCCCCCGAGTGGGCGATCTGGTCGCACCGCTGGTCAGTGGGTCAGCGCGCGGCTGGTGGGCCCACTTGGAACCGCAACGGCGGCATCCAGGTAGGTGGCACCGACTTCTGGATCCGGGACTACACGACCGAGCCGGAGAACGGCGGGCTCGGGGTGTTCGCGCATGAGTTCGCCCACGACCTCGGGCTGCCGGACCTCTATGACACCAGCGGCGGCGAGAATGGCACAGGGTTCTGGACGCTCATGAGCTCCGGTTCCTGGCTGGGCCACGGTCAGGACACGATCGGCACGACGCCCAACCACATGGGCGCGTGGGAAAAGCTGCAGCTCGGCTGGCTCGACTATGCCACCGTGGCCCACGACGAGGAGGCGACCCTGACGCTCGGCCCGTCGGTTCACGCCAACAAGAAGGGTCAGGCGCTCGTCGTCACCCTCCCCCAGGACGCCAACGGCCGCGACCGCTTCTACATCGCCGAGAACCGGCAGTATGCCGGGTACGACTCGACCCTCAGGGTCGGCCCGTACAACTTCGGCTGGCTCGAGACCAAGCCCAACTGGGTGGAGCACTTCCCCTACCAGGATGGGCTGTTGATCAACTACTGGAACACCGCGGTGTCGAACAACAACACCAGGACGCACCCCGGCACCGGCCGCATCCTGCCAGTCGACGCCCGACCCGCTGCTCTGACCTGGAGCGATGGCACGGTGGCCCGCAACCGCATCCAGTCCTTCGACTCGACATTCGGAGTTGAGCGGACCGACCCGATCTCGCTGCACCGGGAGACCGCTGCAGGCATGACGACGCTGGGGGTGCCGGCTCGGGCGGCTGTATCAACCTTCAACGACAGCGACCCCGAGCGCTACTACGACGCCGCCAACCCCATGGGTAGCGTCAAGGTCGCGGGCGTCGGCGTCACCATCAAGGTGCTGCAGAGCAACAGCACCGGCAAGATGACCGTCCAGGTCAACGGCTGACCCCAACCACCTCGTCGGCCCGGGCGTCCCACGCGGGCGCCCGGGTCGACCTACGACGAGGAGCAGCATGCACGGGTCGATCACTCATCTCATCGCCGGCGTCCCGGTCTCCGAGCTGACCGCCGCCATTGACTGGTACACCCGGTTCTTCGGGCGACAGCCAGATCTGCGGGCTGGCGACGAGATCCTCTGGGACGTCCACGAGCACGCCACGCTCTTCATCGAGCCGGACCCGGCGCGCGCGGGCGCAGGCAGGGTCACCTTCGGCGTCTCCGGGCTTGATGCGCTCCTGGAGCGCCTGGTGGCCCAAGGCATAGAGCACGAACCCGTCGAGACGTACGCGAACGGGGTCCGCCATGTGATGGTCCCGGACCCGGATGGGAAC
>DASUQN010000048.1:0-2712 GCA_036280515.1 Intrasporangium sp.
CGAGGTCGGTGAACTCATCGGCAACGAGGCCGGCAGCGCGTCGGTACGCCTTGCTCACCGCGTCCCGGGGGCCGATCCCGGCCAGGCGCTCCACGAGATCGTGGGCGGCGGACGTATCGAACGGCCGGGCTGTTCGCGCCGGCGGCGGCGTCGGCGAAGACGTGCTCACTGACGGCGTGGTCACCGAAGGCGTGGCCCGCGGGGCCATCGTGGCGGCGGGCGTCGATTCAGTGGGCGCCGGCACGGCAGGCGAGCTCGCGATCTGGCGGTCGCGTGACGCGAGGGGCGCGGGCGCAGCCGTGGTGCAGGCACCGAGAAGGACCCCGAGCGCGACGGCGGCGCCGAGGGCTTTGACGGGGCGGGACGGGTGGAACGGCATGCGCCACCACCGTACGACGCGGTGTCAAGGGCGTGGGGAAGAAGACAGCGACGCGGTGGCGGAACTCACGGGTAACCGGCACGGGACCCGGCCGCGCGACGCCTAGGCTCGAGACGTGAGCAGGCCGCGCAGTCCCGGCTGGGTGCCCAACCAGCACGGCGCGTGGGCCATGCTCGCCTCTCCCCTGGCCGTCGGCATCCTCGCCGGCGGCCCAGCCTGGGCGCACCTGCCGCTCACGGCCCTCTGGTTCGTCGGCTACTTCGCCTTCTTCGCGACCAGCCTGTGGCTCAAGGCGCGCCGGCGTCCGCGGTACTGGCCACCGGTTCGTGCCTACGGCATCGGTGCGGCGCTGCTCGGCCTCGTCACGCTGGCCGTGCAGCCGAGCCTCATCGTCTGGGCCCCGCTGTTCATCCTGCCTCTCGGCGTGGGCTTGTGGGCTGCGGCCGCACGACGCGAGCGGGAGCTGCTCTCGGGACTGACGACCGTCGTGGGCTCGGGACTGATGACGGTCGTCGCCTACGCGGCGGGACCCGGCACCGACCTGCAGCGCGCCTGGCTGCTGGCCCTGACCCAGTTCCTGTACTTCGCCGGAACGGTGTTCTACGTCAAGTCCGCCATTCGCGAGCGGGGCAACGAGCGCTTCCTCTGGCTCAGCATCGCCGCCCACGCAGTGGCCACCGTGGTCGTCCTCACCTTCTCCCCGTGGCTCGCGCTGGTCTTCCTCCTGCTGACCGTCCGGGCCGCTGTCGTGCCCCGACTCGGCGCCACTCCCAAGCAGCTCGGCATCGGCGAGATGGTGTCGACGGTGGTCGTCGCGGTCGTCTCACTGCTCACGGTCTGACCAGTCGCGCAAACGTGACGTGTCCGGTCTCCCCGCCCGGGCGCCGGTGTGCCAGAGTGCGTCGCATGACCGACGTCGCCGTCAACGAGCCCGTCAACGCGGCACGTCCCGAGACCAAGGAGCAGCGCTCCTGGTACTGGTACGACTGGGCCAACTCCGCCTACGTGACGACGACGGCGACCGTGCTCATGGGCCCGTACCTGACCGCCATCGCAAAGGAGTCGGCGTGCCCGGGCATCGCCGAGGGCGTCGACTGCCTGACCAACCTCTCGTTCCTCGGAATCCCCATCGCCCCGGGCTCGCTCTACGCCTACACCGTGACCGTCTCGACGATCGTGTCGGCGATCGTCCTCATCTTCGTCGGCGCCATCGCCGACCGCAGCCCGCACCCGACCCGGCTCTTCGCGGGCATCGCGTGGACCGGTGCTCTCGCTGCCGGCGCGATGTTCTTCATCGCCGGGACCAACTGGCAGCTCGGCATCGTGCTCATCCTCATCGCGAGCATGTGCCTCGGCGCGTCGCTCGTCATCTACGACTCGATCCTCATCCGGATCGCCAACGAGAACGAACGGGACCGGGTCAGCTCCAAGGGCTGGGCCATGGGCTATCTCGGCGGCGGCACCCTGCTCGCCCTCAACTTCGGCCTGCTCAGCTTCCACGAGCGCCTCGGCATCACCGAGGGCACGGCCGTGCGCATCAGCCTGTTGTCCGCCGGTATCTGGTGGGGCGCCTTCACGCTCATCCCCTACCTCGGCCTGCGCCACATCACCGGTACCGTCGCTCCCCCGGTCGACCGCAAGGCCGGTGTCGTCGGTGGCAGTCTCACCCAGCTCCGCACGACCTTCCGCGAGCTGCGCAACTACCCGCAGACGATGCTGTTCCTGCTCGCCTACCTCTTCTTCAACGACGGCATCCAGACCGTGATCGGCAACTCGAGCCTCTACGGGCAGGAGGAGCTCGGTTTCGACCAGAGCACCGTGCTCGGAGTGTTCCTCTTCGTGCAGTTCGTCGCGTACTTCGGGGCGCGTTCCTTCGGCGCCGTGGCGGCCCGGATCGGGGCCTGGCGGACGGTGCTCTACGGCATCGGCCTGTGGACGGTCGTCGTCGTCATCGCCTTCTTCGTCCCCGCCAAGCAGTTGATGACCTTCCTCGTCCTCGCGCTGCTGATCGGCATCGTCCTCGGCGGCACGCAGGCCCTCTCCAGGAGCCTCTACAGCCAGCTCATCCCCCGTGGGCGTGAGGCCGAGTTCTTCAGCCTCTACCAGGCGATGGAGCGGGGGACGAGCTGGCTCGGCACGCTGATCTTCGGTCTCGTCTACCAGTTCAGCCACAGCTACCGGTACGCGATCGTCGCGCTCGTCGTCTTCTTCATCGTGGGCGGGCTGCTGCTCGCCAGGGTCGACATGCGGCGCGGCATCGAGGAGGCGGGCAACCCGATCCCGGTCGTCGTGTGACACGACGAACTGGCCCGCAAGCAACTCGTACGGGAACA
>DASUQN010000049.1:0-3847 GCA_036280515.1 Intrasporangium sp.
GGCACCGTCCCGCTCGGGCTGGCCGGCTCCACCTCCGCCGCGTCGGCCCTGGGCGCCTCCGCCGGGGTCATCCGTGACGACCTCGCCGGCGTCTCGATGCTCGGCGACACCGGGGCCAACGCCGCCGGCGCGCTCGCCGGACTGGCCCTGATCGAGCGCTGCGGGCTCCGAGGCAGGCTCGTCGCTCTCGGCCTGCTCACGGGACTGACCCTCGCCTCCGAGCGGGTCAGCTTCAGCGCCGTCATCGAGGCCAACGACGTCCTGCGTCGCCTGGACGACTGGGGCCGGGCTCGTAGATGACCCCGACGACCCCGACTCCGTCGTCACGACCAGACGACCGGTCCGACGCGCAGCAGCGAGCCGCCGACCAGGTCACCGGAACCGGAGGATCGTTACCCACGGTCACGCGGACCGTGGTCGCGGCCGCTGGCTCGATCGCGGTGATCACGTTGCTCGCGCGCGTCGTCGGCTTCGGTCGCTGGCTGAGCTTCTCGCACTCAGTCGGTGCGACGCCCGTCGGCACGGTCTACCAGTCGGTCAACGCGGTCCCCAACGTCATCTTCGAGATCGCCGCAGGTGGCGTCCTGGCCGCGGTGGTGGTGCCCCTCGTGGCGGGGGCCCTCGCGCGTGCCGACGGCCGGTCCGCCGACGAGACAGCCTCCGCGCTGCTGACCTGGGCGCTGGTCGTGCTGCTCCCGCTCGGTGCCATCGTGCTCCTCGCCGCCCGGCCCATCGCCTCGGCGCTGCTCGGCACCGATGGCGGCCCAGCGGTCGGCCTCGGCGCCGAGTTCCTGGCCGTCTTCGCCATCCAGCTGCCCCTCTACGGTGTCGCCATCGTGCTCGCGGGGATCCTGCAGGCGCACCGACGGTTCGTGGCGGCGGCGCTCGCGCCGCTCCTGTCGAGCCTCGTCGTCATCGGCACCTACCTCACCTACGGGTCGCTGGTGCCGGACCCCTCGGCAGGGATCGCAGAGATCCCACGTGAGGCCGTCCTCGTCCTCGGGGTGGGCACGAGCCTCGGAGTGGCCGCGATGGCGCTGCCCCTGGCCGTCCCCGTCCGTCAGGCCGGGGTCCGGCTCCGCCCCCGGCTGCGCTTCCCGACCGGGGTCGGCAGCCGGGTCCGGTCGCTCGCGCTCGCCGGCCTGCTCGCCGTCGCTGGTCAGCAGCTGGCCATCCTCGTCGTCATCCGGCTCGCCAACGACCGAGGCGGCGTCGGCACCCTGAACGTGTTCACCTACGCCCAGGCGGTGACCCTGCTTCCGTACGCCGTGCTCGCCGTCCCCTTGGCGACGGCCGCCTTCCCTAGCCTGGCGGGCGCTGCAGCCGTGGAGGACAGGGGCGGCTCGGACGGCGCGGTGCGGGGCGCGGGCTCCGCGTCCGCCACGACGCTTCGGCACAGCTGGTTCGGGACCCTCGTCGTGGGTGCCTTCGGGGCGGCGATGCTCGTCGCCGTGGCCGGCCCCGTCGGCACCTTCTTCGGCCTGCTCGACGCGGGCGATGCGGCGGACGCATCCGGCCCGCCGCTGGGTGCGATGGCCGAGTCCCTTGCCGCGTTCGCGCCCACGGTCCCGGCGCTGGCGGTCATCGGCCTGCTGAGCCGAGCCTGTTATGTCCGCGGCAAGGCCGTGCTCGCGGGCGCCGTCGTGGGGTTTGCCTGGCTGGCCACGACGGTCACCCCGTTCCTGGTCCTCGACCCGGACCGGGCTGACGGTCCGACGACCCTGCGGGTCCTGGCGCTGGGCTCGAGCATCGGTCTCGTGAGCGGCGCCGTCGCGCTGACCTACCTCGTGGCCCGGGTGTGGGGTGGCTCGGCCCTCTCGGTGCCGAGGCGCTCGATCGTGGCCGCGCTGGCGGGTGCCGTGGCGGCCGCCGTGGTCGGCTGGGTGGCCGGGACGCGGATCGTGGCGACGGACCTCCTCGGTGCGGTCGGCCTCGGTGCCGCGATCGGCGTCGGCTCAGCGGTCGTCATGGCGGGCGTTGCCCTGACCGTCGATCCCAGCCTGGCGCGTCGCCTCCGACAGCTGCGCCGACCGGTCCCCCCGGCGGCCGACACCGGCAGCCGGCCATGAGGGTGCTGATGGTCCTCGGTGACTCCACCGGAGGGATCGGGGCCCATGTCGACCGACTGACGCGCGACCTCAGGGCGACGGGGAACGAGGTCGTCCTCGCGACCTCGGCGTCGACGGCTGCCACCTTCGGCTGGCCGGACGCCCACCTGCTGTGGCCCGTCCACCGGGGACTGTCCGCGCCGCGAGGCCTCGTCGACTGGCACCTGCTCAAGAACCTCGCAGGGACCGTCGACGTCGTCCACGCCCACGGACACCAGGCCGCTGTCGTGGCCGCCGTGGCTGCGGCGCGCGCCACGCCGCGGCCCGGCTTCGTCGTGTCCCTGCACAACACCCTGCCCGCGAGCGTGGCGCGCGAGCCCGACAACACAGTCGGCCGTATGCCGCTGGGCTCGCTCCGAGCCCACCGCGTCGTCTCGGGGGCGGTGCGGAAGGTGTTGGGCTGGGCAGTGCGGCGCGCGGCCCTCGTCACCGGGGCGAGCGACGACCTCGTGGAGCTGGCACGTGGCCTCGGCGCCCGGCAGGCCCAGCTCGCGACCGTCGCGTCCCCCGCGGTCCCGCGGCTGCTCGCTGCCCCGGTGACCACGCCGGCGGAGCGTCGGGCGGCGAGGCTGGCACTGACCGGCGCCGCGGGGATCGCGGCGCCGGGCCGCGACGTCCCCCTCGTGCTGACCGTGGCGCGGATCGCGCCGCAGAAGGACCTGCCGACGCTCGTCGCCGCCGCGGGAACGATGCGCGGCCCGGCGCGCTGGGTCGTCGTGGGTGGCGGGGACGAGCGGCTGCGGGCGTCCCTCGAGAGCGAGCTCAGCGGCATACCACTGGATTTCGTCGGTGCCCAACCCGACGTGGAGGCCTGGTTGCAGGCAGCCGACGTCTTCGTCCTGACGAGTCGGTGGGAGGCCCGGGCCCTCGTCGTGCAGGAGGCGATGGCGGCCGGCCTCCCGGTCGTCGCGCCGCGGACCGGTGGTCTGCCCGGCCTCATCGGGGAGGCGGGTCTGCTGGTCCCGGTCGGGGACTCACGTGCGGTGGCCGACGCCGTCGACCGGCTGCTCGGCGACGAGGACCTGCGACGGCGCCTGTCCAGCGAGGCCCGGGCGCGCGCGATGACGTGGGCGTCTCCGGAGGAGGAGGCGCGCCGCTGGGTGGCGCGGTACACGGCCGCGACCTGCCCATGACGTAGACTTAAAGCCCGTGGTGGAAACGACGAAGCACATCTTTGTGACCGGAGGCGTCGCCTCATCGCTCGGGAAGGGCCTGACGGCTTCCAGCCTCGGCCGGCTGCTTCGATCGCGTGGCCTGCGCGTCACGATGCAGAAGCTCGACCCCTACATCAACGTCGATCCGGGGACGATGAACCCGTTCCAGCACGGGGAGGTCTTCGTCACCGACGACGGAGCCGAGACCGACCTCGACATCGGCCACTACGAGCGCTTCCTCGACGTCAACCTCGTCGGCGCCGCCAACGTGACGACCGGGCAGGTCTACAACAACGTCATCGCCAAGGAACGACGCGGCGAGTACCTCGGCGACACGGTCCAGGTCATTCCGCACATCACCAACGAGATCGTTGCCCGGATGCGGGCGCTCGCCACCGGGACGCCAGACGCCCCGGACGTCATCATCACCGAGATCGGCGGCACCGTCGGCGACATCGAGTCCCTGCCGTTCCTCGAGGCGGCCCGCCAGGTGCGCCACCTGATCGGGCGCGAGAACAGCTTCTTCCTCCACGTCTCCCTCGTGCCGTACATCGCGCCGAGCGGGGAGCTCAAGACCAAGCCCAC
>DASUQN010000050.1:0-9607 GCA_036280515.1 Intrasporangium sp.
GGTCTGGCACCTCGCACGCCAGCAGGACGAGCAGATGGCCCAGATCGGCGACACCGCCTCCGCATGGCGGTCCGGCAAGTGGTCCCGGCGCTTCAACCTGCCCTACTCGCCGAACGCCCACGGCTACGGGATGACGTCTGAGGACGTCGGCGCCTTCACCGTCTCTGACTCATCCCTGCTCCTTGACTACCATGAGGCCGTCCACGACCTGACGACCGGGGTCCTGCGCGGACTCGGCACGGCGGACTTCACGACGGTGATCGACCCCAACTGGGACCCACCCGTCACGGTGGCGGTGCGAATCGTCTCCGTGCTGGACGATGCGGCCAAGCACCTCGGGCAGGCCGAGTACGTCCGCGGCCTGCTCGAGCGCCGACGCTGATCCGGGGCTGATGGCACTCTTGGGGCGGGGGTGGCAGACGAGGCGACGACACGCCGACGGCGTCCCGGATCGTGGCTCGATTGGGTAATCCACAGGTATGCGTGCGACCCTCGACGCGATGACTGCCGCCGCCGCCCCCGCCCTCGCCAGACCCGCCATGTCACGGCGGCGTCCTGGCGTCTTGGCGACGGTGGTCGTGGTCCTCGTGCTCGTGGGCCTCAACGTGGCGAACCACGTCTACGGCTGGGACTCGATCTGGCTCGGGCCGATGGGGGCAGCAGGGTTGCTCGCGTTCGCCCGGTTCTCGGGCCTCAGCTGGCGGCAGCTCGGCCTGAGCCGCCGTACCCACGCCGCTGGCCTGCGCTGGGGCGCGGCCATCATCGGCGTGGTCGCGCTCGTCTACCTCATCGGCGTGCTGCTCCCTCAGACCCGCACCGCCTTCCTCGACGCGCGCTACCACCTGCCTCCGGCCAGCGCCCTGCTCACCGCCTTCGTCCTCATCCCGGTCGGCACGATCCTGCTCGAGGAGGTTGCCTTCCGTTCCGTGCTCTGGGGCTTCCTGTCCCGGCACGCCCGCGTCTGGCAGGTCGCGCTCGGCTCCTCGCTGCTGTTCGGGCTCTGGCACCTGCTTCCCGCCAACGCAGCGGTGGCGGCGAACCCGGCGCTCGGCGCGATGATGGTTGGCCTCGGCGCCTGGCAACACGTGGTCAGCGTCGCCGGCACCGTCCTGTTCACCGCCCTCGGAGGCCTCGTGGCCGGCGAGCTGCGCCGGCGCAGCGGCAGCCTGCTCGCAAGTGTCGGCATGCACTGGGCCACCAACGCCCTCGGCGTCCTCGTCGGCGTCGTGGCCTGGCGCCTCGTCTGACCGCGCTGACTCAGACTGGCCGGATGCCCTGGGACCGCAGCAGCGCCCGGGCCCGACCGAAGGCCCGGTCGTCCGAGAAGACCTGCCAGTCGCTCCACAGGTCGAGCTCGTCGACCGTCCGCCGGAAGCGAGCGATCGCGCCCCGCCCCCGGATCGCCACCGAGAGGATGCCGGCGAGCCGGTCGGGCGCCGCCTCGGCGAAGGCGGCCATGTCCGCGTAGGCGGCCGACGCGTCGTGGTCGACGTAGATCCAGAGGTTGTCCTCCTCGTCGTCGGAGTGGTCCGCGGTCAGATCCTCCATCCCGTGGTGCAGGAACGCGTGCACGACCTCACCCGTGTCCAGGTGCAGGTAGCCGCCCGGGTCCTCACCACCGTTGGCCATGACCTCCGACAGCTCCTCGATGTCGACGCTCAAGGTGCGGACGCGCCGCTCGGAGCCGCTGAGCAGGGCGCCGATCTCCTCCGCCAGGACGTCGTCGCCCTCCCAGCCGCGGTGACCGAGCAGGGTCTCGATCTCGCGCAGGGGGCCGTCGAGCCGCCGCTGGTCGGCTGAGCCCGCGGAGCGGTAGGCCCGCATGAGCGCATCGCCGACCTGCTGGAGGGCCGCACCGAGGTCCCGTCCTTCGACGGCGGACAGCAGCGTGGCGACATCGTCAGCGCGGGCGGCCTGTCGGACTGCCGCGAGGTCGAGCGGCTTCGCCGTGCCGCGGTGGCGTCTCCCGGGCGAGGGTGGAGTGGCCACATCGACGTCGTCCGGGCGCTGCCGGCCGAACTGGTCCGGGATCGTCCCCCAACCAAGGATCGGCACCGGGATCGGTGCCCGGCCGTCGGTCTCGCGCCGGGCGACAAGCTCCTCGACGACGCACTCGTGGACCCACTTCTCGTCGTCATCGAAGAGGTACTCGAAACGCATTCCCCGGGACATTGATCCGTGCACGATGCGCTCCGGAGGCAGGTCCCCCTTGCCCGAGCCGCGCCGGGCGTGGCGCCCGTGCCAGCCGGCGTGGAAGGAGCGCCGTCTCGTCACGTCCCAGCGCCCGAAGGCGAGATCGACACCAAGCCCGAGGTCAGCGAAGGTGGCCGTCGGTGGCACGAGCATGACCCGCCCTGGGGACGGCCGGAGGGTGTCTCCTCGTCCTGAGACCAGGTCGACCCGAATCTTCAGCCATCGTTGTGCCACCCGCCCAACTCTGCCAGCAATGCCACAAGGCGGCACATTCAGCACGAGGCGCACTCGAATCCTGACGTCCCGGCCCGGGGATCCGTACGATCGCTCATGGTGCAGCACCTGCGAGCAGGCCCAACCGGAGGTACCCATGAACGACGCAGCCACGGGACGTGGCGCGCCTCGGGTCAGCCGGCGCACGATCCTTGGCCTGGGCGCCACGGCCGCCGGAGCCCTCGCGGCGTGCACGGCTGCCGGCCCGGAGCCCCCCGGCTCCGCCTCGGGAAGCACGGGGAGCACGGGGCAGAAGCCGGTGATCGACCAGTGGTACCACGCCTATTCCGAGGCCGGTGCCCGTGAAGCGGTCGTCCGCTACGCCGCCGCCTACTCCGGGGCAACCGTCACGGTGGCGTGGAAGGTGGGCGACTACGACTTCACCACTGCGGCCGCCGTCCGTTCTGGGCAGGGCCCCGACGTGTTCGAGTACGCCAACGGACCGACGATCGACATGATCCGGGGCGGGCACGTCGTCGACCTCACCGACACGGTTGGGGCGGGGCAAGAGGGGTTCCAACAGAGCATCCTCGGCCGCATGACCCATGAGGGGCGGATCTGGGGCATTCCCCAGGTCGTCGACACCCAGGTGCTCGTCTACCGCAGGTCCATGCTCGACGACGCGGGGCTTGCTCCGCCCCGGACGATGGACGAGCTGATCGAATCAGCCCGCGCACTCACCACGAAGGACGTGAAGGGCATCTACCTCGGCAACCGGGGCGGGGCCACACACCTGGGTGGGCCGACCCTCTGGTCGGCCGGTCTCGACTACCTGACCGACGACAACAAGGTCGGGTTCGACGATCCTCGTGCGGCAGAGGCGCTCGGCAGGTACGCGGAGCTGCACGAGTCGGGAGCGGTTCTCACGGAGGCGCCGAAGGACTGGTTCGAGCCGGCCGCGCTCATCGACGGGCTGACGGCCATGCAGTTCACCGGCCTGTGGACCTTCCCCGAGCTCACCGAGCAGCTCGGGGAAGACTTCGGAGTGCTGCCGTGGCCGGCTCTGGACGACATGGGCAACCCGTCGGTGCCGCTCGGGGCGTACGGCGCCTGCGTCAGCGCGACGGCAACGGACGTCGAGGCGGCCAAGGACTTCGTGCGCTGGCTCTGGGTCGAGCAGGCGGATCTCCAGCTCGACTTCGCCACCGCCTACGGCCTGCACATTCCCTCGCGGACGAGCCTGATCGACCAAGCCGACGACCTCAAGTCGGGTCCGGGCGCGGAGGCCACGGCCATCGCCCTCGACTACGGCGTGCCGCAGAGCAAGCTGCTCTGGACGAGGACGTGCGTCAATGCGTTCGAGGCGATGATGGACGCCGTCATCGGCGGCGCCGACCCAGCGTCAGAGATCAAGGACCTCCGGCCCGTCGTCGCCGCGGAGCTGAAGCGCGTCCTCGCCTGACCATCGCCTGACCATCGCCTGACCGCCGCGAGCGTCAGTGCAGATCCTGCACGTCCGCCCGACGCGCGATCGTCGCCGTGGCTCGCCGGCAGGCCGTGACGGGAACGCGCGGCACGATGTCGTCGAGGAAGCCGTAGCGCCGCCGGAGCGACCGGTGGTACGCGTCCTCGGACGTGCCGGAGCGCAGCGCGGTCCACCAGTCGGCGATGTCACCCCAGCCGGGAGCGGCCAGCGACCCGCCGTACTGCTGCAGGGACAGCGACGCAGCCAGGCTGGCGAAGGACATCCGGTGCTCAAGCGGCCATTCCGCGAGGGTGCCGACCAGCATCGCGGCCGCGAAGACGTCACCAGCCCCGGTCGCGTCGACCTCTCGTACCCGCAGTGACGGCACACGCGCCTCCTCACCGGTCCTGGTGTCGATCCCGACCGCACCGTCGATGCCGTTCGTCACGACGGCAATCGAGACGCGGTCGGCAAGCGCGAACAGGGCGTCGTGCGCAGAGCTCGTGCCGGTGTAGGCCATCGCCTCGACGGCGTTGGGCAGGAAGGCGTCACAGTGCGACAGCCGGTCGAGCACCGCGCGGTCCCACCGCTCCTCCGGGTCCCAGCCGACGTCGGCGAAGACGAGCGCTCCGCCGCGCCGCGCGGCGTCGACCCAGCTCTCGCCCGACCGATCACCGGAGCCACACGGTTCCCAAGGACCCGGCTCGGCGAGATCGACCATCACCGCGCGCGACCGGGGCGGGTCGCCGATGAGATCGACGGACGGCACAGGTGACGGATGGCCGTGCGAGACCATGGTTCGATCGCCTCCGAAGGCCATCGACACCGTGACCGGACTGTGCCACCCGGGAAACTGCCGGCTTCGGCTGAGGTCGATCCCTTCCTGCTCCGCCAGGGTGCGCCAGCAGAAGTCGCCGTAGTCGTCGTCGCTGAACGCAGCGGCCAGCGAGGTGCGCAGGCCGAGCCGTCGGGCGGCGACGGCGAGGTTCGCGATCCCGCCCGGGCACGATGCCAGCCCCTCGGACCACACCTCCGTGCCCGGCTTCGGGGCGCTCGACAGCCCGGCGAAAACGAGGTCGAGGAAGACGGTTCCCCAGAGGAAGACGTCGACTTCCGCCGCGTCGGGCGCCCGACGCGCACCGAGCGGGTCGAACGAGTGCGGCATCTTCTTCATGATGGCGCATGGGGGAGACGGTGGCCCGTGGTTTATCAGCCGGGCGCCGCCTGCTTGGTACCGTCGCAGGCGTGGTGCCGTCATGAAGCTCACCATCCTCGGAGGAGGGGGTTTCCGGGTCCCCCTCGTGTATGCCGCTGTGCTCGGTCAACGGACCGCGCGCGGTATTCGTGAGGTCGCCCTCCACGACATCGACGAGGGCCGGCTACGTGCGATCGGGCACGTGCTCGCGGAGCAAGCCCAGCGGCATACGGCCGCATCCGACGGCCCCCCACCCGCGAAGGTGACCGCCACGACATCCCTCGACGAGGCGCTCGACGGCGCCGACTTCGTCTTCTCGGCGATCCGGGTCGGCGGGCTCGAGGGCCGGGTCGTCGACGAGCGCCTCGCCCTCGACCTCGGCCTGCTCGGCCAGGAGACCACAGGTCCCGGGGGTGTCGGCTACGGGCTGCGCACCGTGCCCGCGGCGCTGGCGGTCGCCGAGCGGGTGGGCCTGCTCGCGCCGGACGCGTGGGTCATCAACTTCACCAACCCGGCCGGCCTCGTCACCCAGGCGATGCAGAGCGTCCTCGGGGACCGCGTCATCGGCATCTGCGACTCCCCGCTCGGGCTCGCCAAGCGGGCAGCGGGGGCGCTCGCGCTGCGGCTGCCCGAGGTCGTCATCGACTACGCCGGCACCAACCACCTCGGCTGGCTGCGGGGCCTCAGCGCCAACGGTCGGGACGTATTGCCCGAGCTGCTCGCGGACCCGGAGCGGTTGGAGTCCTTCGAGGAGGGCCGCCTCTTCGGAGCCGAGTGGCTGCAGGCGATCAGGGCGATCCCCAACGAGTACCTCTGGTACTACGACTTCACCCGGGACTCGATCGCGCAGATCCGTGAGGCCGGGCAGACGCGCGGTGAGTACCTCCTGGGGCAGCAGGCCGACTTCTACGCGGCGGTGCAGAGGACGCCGGGTCGGGCATGGCAGATCTGGGACGGCGTGCGCCGCGAGCGCAACGCCACCTACATGGCCGAGACCCGTGCGGACGAGGGCCAGCAGCGGACGGACGAGGACGTGGAGGGCGGTGGCTATGAGGGGGTGGCGCTCGCGCTCATGGCGGCGATCGCGTTCGACGAACCGGCGACGCTCATCCTCAACGTCCGGAACCGCGGCACGCTGCCGGGCCTGCCGGACGACGCGGTCGTCGAGGTGCCCTGTCTCGTCACCGGGGCCGGGCCCGCGACGCTGCCGGTGAGCCCGCTGCGAGGGCGCGAGCTCGGCCTGGTCCAGCAGGTCAAGGCCGTCGACGAGCTCGTCATCCACGCCTGCCGTGAGCGGTCGGCCGCGGTGGCCATCCAGGCGCTCGCGTTGCACCCGCTCGTCGACTCGGTGACCGTCGCGCGCGAGCTGTGGAGCGGCTACCGGAAGCGGCTCGCACCGTTCTATGCCGGACTGCGCTGACCTCGAGGAGCGGCTCCCCTGCGCGCCTGCGACGCCTGACACCACCACGAGGCCGTATGCCGCTGAGCTCGGTCACGTACCCCAGCCCGGCTGGGTGGTTGGCTGGGCTGGGAGCAGGCTCAGCGGCATACGGCTCAATCGGCGGTGAGGAGGCCGACCCCGAGCGTGGCGAGGCCGAGCGCGAGGAGGGCGGCGCCGGAGAAGACGAGCGCGATGAGACGGTTGGGCCGCTCGCGCCCCGCGCCCATGGACGAGAAGAAGAACCCGCCCGGCATGAGCAGCGCCGCGACGGCGACGCCGGCCCTGGCGAGCCACTCCCAGGCGCCGGTCAGGTCCGTCTGGTCGACGAAGAGCTGGCACACGAGGGCGAGGACGAGGAGGACACCTGCGTGGGCATGGCCCGCTCGGGCGAACTTCTCCTGGAACGGTGTCGTGCCGGCTCGCCCGGTGACGACGCGGACGAGGTAGAGACCGCCGGTCTCCACGGTGACGAGCGACAGGAAGAGGATCCCGGCGAGGATCCGCGAGCTGTCCGAGAGCAGGGTTTGGTCCATGTCGGTCTCCTCCGATTGGATAGCGGTACTCACCAATAGTGGATAGCGGCGCTATCCAATGTCAACCGCGTTTCGGTGGGACGGGAAGGTCCGGGCGTCGGCCGACACCCTGTGGAAGCGCTGGCGACCGCGCACCACGCCGCCCTCCCCCTGATCGAGTGAACAACTTCTGCGGCTCCGTGGCAGAGCGACGGCCCGATCCCCTCCGCCGTCCGCTCAGGAGACGTATCGTCGATGCTGTGCGGAGCGGGCCGGCCAGGAAGTGGCGAACGCCCTTGGCCATCGGGGGCGTTCTCGTCATGCTCGGCGGCGTTGTGGGTGCCCCGACCATGTCCGCAGCCGAGGGCACGCCGACGCCCTCGCCCGGTGTCACCGTCCAGGACCAGTCCTCGGCCACTCCCGTCGGCCCCGCACTCGGGGCGAGTGCCGGCGAGTCGCTGCTCCGCCTCTACGACGTGGTCAAGGTGACGGCCGGCTACATCGCTGCCACCCAGCTCCAGCCCGGTGGAGGGTCGGTGACACCGGGTGGCGACTCGGGGTGGAAGCCGCGCGCCGCCATCAAGGCCCCGCCCGTCTCGCCGGTCCCTCCCGCGGCCTCGGCCCGGGAGCCGACGAAGTACGACATCCTCGGCGAGGCCTATCGCAAGGCGGCCGACGCGCTCAGCGAACGGTGCCACCTGCCGTTCGCCCTGCTCATGGCGATCGGTGAGGTCGAGTCGAGCTCGCTGCGCGGCCGGAAGCTCGACGCTGGGCACAACGTGGTCCCGCCTGTCCTTGGCCCGCAGCTGTCGGGTGGCGGGTTCGCCACCATCGGGGACAGCGACGGCGGTCGCCTCGACGGTGACCCGGTCTGGGATCGCGCCGTCGGCCCGATGCAGTTCATCCCCGGCACGTGGCGGCTGTGGGGCGCCGACGGGAACGGCGACGGGGCCGCGGATCCGCAGAACGTCGAGGACGCGGCCCTCGCCGCCGGGCGCTACCTGTGCGCGGGAGGGAAGGACCTGTCCCGTCAGGAGGACCTCGAGGCGGCGATCCTCTCCTACAACCACTCCCGCAGGTACCTTGCCGCGGTGCTCGACCTGTACGACTCCGTCATGAGTGGCCTCGTCGCCGGGCCCTGACCGAGTCCCAGCGGCTGGGGCGATTCCCACCCCGGCGATGGGATTGGCCCGGATCATGGGACGGCCGTAGGGATAGATAAGCGACGGTTATACATTGCATTACATGACCGTCACCGAGACTCGTGCCGCGGCTCCGACCCGTCCGGCCACCCGACCGCCACGCGCCGACCGCTCCAACGGTCAGTGGAAGGTCGACGGGCCGGCCCCCCTCAACGCGAACGAGGTGTGGAAGCAGGAGGAGGGCGGTCTCGCCGTCCGCGAGCGCATCGAGACGATCTACGCCAAGCACGGCTTCGACTCGATCCCTGGGCAGGACCTCACGGGCCGCTTCCGGTGGTGGGGGCTCTACACCCAGCGCAAGCCCGGCATCGACGGCGGGCGCACCGCCCAGCTCAGCGACGACGAGCTGAGCGACCGGTACTTCATGCTGCGGGTCCGGACCGACGGCCAGGCCCTCTCACCGGAGGCCTTGCGGGTGCTCGGCGGGATCTCCACGGAGTTCGCCCGGGGCAGCGCCGACATCAGCGACCGGCAGAACATCCAGTACCACTGGATCGAGATCGAGGACATGCCCGAGATCTGGCGTCGGCTCGAGTCGGTCGGCCTGGAGACGACGACCGCCTGTGGGGACACCCCTCGCGGCTTCCTCGGCAGCCCCGTCGCCGGCATCGCGGCCGACGAGATCATCGACCCGACGCCCGTCATCCTCGAGATCAAACGCCGCTGGATCGGCGACCCGGAGCTCGCCAACCTGCCCCGCAAGTTCAAGACGGCGATCACCGGGCACCCGAGTCTCGATGTCGTCCACGAGATCAACGACGTGTCCCTCGTCGGGGTCGTCCACCCGGAGCTCGGCCCCGGATACGACCTGTGGGTCGGTGGCGGGCTTTCCACCGCGCCGCGCCTCGCCGAGCGGATCGGCGTCTTCGTCCGCGAGGAGGAGGCGGCCGAGGTCTGGCACGCCGTCATCGAGATCTTCCGGGACTACGGCTTCCGCCGGCTGCGCAACAAGGCGCGCCTCAAGTTCCTCCTCGCCGAGTGGGGCGCCGAGAAGTTCCGCCACGTCCTCGAGACCGAGTACCTCGGTCACGCCTTGCCCGACGGCCCCGCGCCCCCGCCGGCGACCGGGCCGGGCGACCACGTCGGCATCCACCTGCAGAAGGACGGGCGCTACTACGTCGGTGCGGCGCCAACTGTGGGGCGCGTCGGTGGTCCTGTCCTCAGCGGACTGGCCGACCTGATCGAGGAGGTCGGCGCCGGGCGGGTGCGGCTGACTGCCCACCAGAAGCTCGTCGTTCTCGACGTCCCCGAGTCGGGCCTGGACCGACTCGTCGAGGGCCTCGAGGAGCTGGGCCTCACGGCACGGCCGAGTCCGTTCCGCCGCACGACCATGGCGTGCACCGGCATCGAGTTCTGCAAGCTGGCCATCGTCGACACGAAGGACAC
>DASUQN010000051.1:0-7986 GCA_036280515.1 Intrasporangium sp.
CGCCACCCTAGGGATGTCAACCGAACCACGCACCTAGGCGTCCCCTCATCGTGAGAACGTGGGGCATGGCTGCGACTTGGCACGACGCCGAGGACCGATCGTCGGCCAGGAGTGACCCGTCGGCCGGAAGCTCCGGGTCCCCGACTGACCTTCCTGACGACCCGGACCGGGCGATCAGCGAGCTCTATGCCGCGCACTGGCACCGGCTCGTGCGGCTCGCATGTCTGCTGCTCCATGACCAGGCCGCCGCGGAGGACTCGGTGCAGGACGCCTTCGTGGCGACGCACCGCAACTGGCGCTCGATCCGGCAGACCGGAGGTGCCGTGGGCTATCTCCAGACCGCGGTCGTCAACACCTGCCGCTCGGTGCAGCGACACCAGGTCGTCGTCGACCGGCAACGGGCGCGCGACGCCGGCGCCGCGGATCTTCCGGGCCGGCGGAGCGACGCAAGCGCCGAGACTGAAGCGCTCCACGCCGCCGAGCGCAGCGCCATGATCGACGCGCTCCGCGGCCTCCCCGCCCGTCAACGCGAGGTTCTCGTCCTCCGCTACTACGCCGACCTGTCCGAGGCGCAGATCGCGGAAGCCCTGGGGATCGCTCCGGGCTCGGTCAAGGCGCATGCCCACCGGGGCCTCAGCTCGCTGCGCCAGGGCATGGCCCCGCGCGGCCCCCACCAGTCCCCCAACCCAGAGGTGGAGCAACCATGAACGCCGACGACAGCCGTCGACGGACCGACCGCGACCCCGAGGCAGCCGTCGTGATCGGCTCCGAGCTGCGCGAGGTCGAGGCGGGCCTGCGCGACGCGCTGGCCGCCGACGCACGGTCCATCCAGCCGCGCGAGCGGTTGGACGCGATCCTGTCCGCCGCGCATGAGGCCGGGCCGGTGGGCGGTCAGCACCCGTCCGCGCAGCAACGGTGGTCGATTCTCGCGGCGGCCGCTGCGGTCGCGCTCGTGGCCGGGGGGACGCTGTGGCTCGCCGGTCGCGCCGACACGCCGCCACCGGCTCCGTCGCAGACCACCACGACACCCACGACAGCGCCGTCGCCGTCACCGACCGTCACGACGTCGCCGTCCCCCTCCTCGCCGATCGTCCCCGTCCCCCCGACCGTCCCGCCCGCCACGAACGCTCCGACGACGAGCGCGCCACAAGGGGGATCGATCAAGGGCATGCCGGTGTACTGGATCGGGGAGACCGGCGGCGCGCCGCGGCTGTTCCGCGAGTTCCGGACGGTGCCCGACACCGGCGGGCCGGTCGACTCAGCGGTGACGGCCATGACGGCGATGCAGCCACTCGACCCCGACTACGTCACGCCGTGGCGACCTGCGTCCCGGGTGGACGTCACGCGTCAGGGTGATGGGCTGACCGTGGACCTCTCGGCCGACGCCATCTCGGGGACGGACGTCGGCAGCGAGCTCGCCGCGCGGGCTGTCCAGCAGCTGGTCTACACCGCGACGGCGGCCGCACAGGTTGCCGGCGCCCCGGCCCGCACGGTCACGATCCTCATCGACGGGAAGCCCGCCGAGGCATGGGGCGCGGTCCTGCTCGGCGAGCCGACCGCACGGGCGCCGCAGGCCGAGGTCCAGTCGCACGTCTGGGTGCTCACCCCCACGGAGGGGCAGGGGCTGCGGGCCGGGCCGGTTCGGTTCAAGGGCTTCGGCACCTCGTTCGAGGCCAACTTCCTGTGGCAGATCGAGCGGCAGGACGGCACCGTGGTGGCCGAGGGCAACGCCATGGGCGGGACGGGCACGGGCGGCTTCGGGGAGTTCACGTTCGAGCGCACCCTGCCCGCCGGGGCGTACGTCGTCCGGATGTCGACGGAGGACCCGTCCGGTGGCGCCGAAGGTGGCGGTGCCCACGTCGACACGAAGTCCTTCACGGTGAGCTGACCACCCACTCGAGTGGCCCCGCGATCCACATCCGGACCTGTGCACACCGGGGCCACTCGACGAGGACTGCAACTCGAGTGGCCCCGCGATCCACATCCGGACCTGTGCACACCAGGGCCACTCGAGTTGCGGCGACGGGAGGTGGGTCAGCGCCAGCGGGAGCCGGCGTTGAGCACCGCCAGCGCGGCCGGCCCAGCCGATGAGGAACGCAGGATGGTCGAACCGAGCCGCACCGCCCGCGCGCCCGCTGCCTCCAGGGCCGCCAGCTCGCGGTCGGAGATCCCACCCTCAGGGCCGACGACGACGAGGACATCGCCAGACTCCGGCACCTCCACGCCTGCGAGCGGCTCCGTCGAGTCCTCGTGGAGGACGAGCGTGAGCGCAGACGCGCCAACCCGGCCGACCAGGGAGGTCAGGTCGACCGGGGAGGAGGTGAGCGGCATACGGGCTCGTCGGGACTGCTTCGATGCGCGGGTCACGACCGAGGCCCACTTCGCCAAGGACTTGGCGGCCCGGTCGCCCCGCCACACGACGATCGAGCGGTCCGCTGCCCACGGCACTACCTCGTCGACACCCAGCTCGGTCGCCGCCTCGATCGCCTGCTCATCGCGATCGCCCTTGGCGAGGGCCTGGACGAGCACGAACCGCACCGCCGGCTCCGGCTCGTCGACGACTTCGAGGACCCGGCCCCGCACCGACGTCTTGTCCACCTGCTCCGCCTCCGCCAGCACGCGACGACCTTGCCCGTCGGCCACGAAATAGCGCTCCCCCACCCGGACCCGGACGACAGCCGCAGCGTGCCGCCCCTCGTCGCCGTCGAGGACGACGGTCGCGCCCGACGTGGCTGCCGCGAGCCCGGCAGCGTCGGCGAGGAAGAGCTGATGGGTCACGCGACCCTCACTTCTCCTTGAAGGCGTCCCGGATCTTGCCGAAAAGTCCCTTGTTGGGCGTCAGCCTGCCCTCGGGCCGCTCTTCGCCGCGTAGGGCCGCGAACTGGCGGAGCAGCTCCTCCTGCTCCTCGGTGAGCCGGGACGGCGTCACCACAGTGGTGTGGACGAGCAGGTCACCGCGTCCGCCGTGCCGCAGGTGGGTGACCCCGAGGCCGCGGAGCGTGATGACATCACCGCTCTGGGTGCCGGGCCGGATCTCCAGGTCCTGCATCCCGTCGAAGGTCGACAGCTTGAGCGTCATGCCCAGCGCCGCGGCCGCCATGGGCAGCTCGATCGTGCAGTGCAGGTCGTCGCCGCGGCGGGTGTAGGTGTCGTGGCCCGCGACGCGGATCTCGATGTAGAGGTCCCCCTGCGGTCCGTTGCCGGGTCCGACCTCGCCCTCACCGGTCAGCTGGATCCGGGTGCCCGTGTCGACGCCGGCGGGCACCTTGAGCTTGAGCGTGCGACGGGTGCGCACCCGGCCGTCGCCGGAGCAGTCGTGGCAGGGGTCGGTCAGGGTGGAGCCGTAGCCCTGGCAGTTGACGCACGGCCGGGACGTCATGACCTGGCCGAGGAAGCTGCGCTGAACCTGCTGGATCTCGCCTCGACCTCGACAGATGGGGCAGGTCTGGCGACCGGTGCCTGGCTCGGCTCCGTCACCGCCACAGCGCGAGCAACCGATGGCCGTGTCGAGGGTCAGCTCCTCCTCGGAGCCGAACACCGCCTTGGCGAGGTCGATGTCGAGCCGGACGAGCGCATCCTGGCCGCGCTGCACCCGGGGACGCGGTCCCCGCGTGCCTGCCGTCGCGCCCGCCCCGAAGAAGGCGTCCATGACGTCGCTGAACGAGAAGCCCGGCCCGGTGCCGAAGCCCGCGCCGGCCGTGGCGAACGGGTCGGCCCCCAGGTCGAAGGACCGCCGCTTGTCAGGGTCGGAGAGGACGTCGTACGCCTGGGAGACGCGCTTGAACTCCTCCTCGGCCTCCGGCCCGGGGTTCACGTCAGGATGCAGCCTGCGGGCGAGCCGACGGTAGGCCTTCTTGATCTCCTCCTGACTTGCGTCACGGGAGACACCGAGGACGGCGTAGTAGTCGTTCAAGCGGGTGGTTCCTGTCATCTTCTTCTGGCGTCCAGGTCGTGTGTCGGTGGTCGATCAGTCTTCTGTCATGGTGCGGCGCCGGGCCCGGGGGCTCGTTCACCTCGTGCAACGAACGGTCATCCCGTGTGGTTCTCGTCGAGGATCTGCGACACGTAGCGGGCAACGGCCCTGACCGAGGCCATTGTCGTCGGGTAGTCCATGCGGGTCGGGCCGAGCACGCCCAGGCTGGCCACGCGCTCCAGGCCGGACCCATACCCGACAGAGACGAGTGAGGTCTTCTGGAGTCCGGTGACCGGGTTCTCCGAGCCGATCCGGACCGAGACGGCATCCGGGTCGTCACCGAGCTGCCCGAGCAGGCGCAGGAGCACCACGTGCTCCTCGAGGGCCTCGAGGATCGGGCCGATGGATGTCGCGAAGTCGCCCCCGGGCCGGGCCAGGTTGGCCTGTCCGGCGAGCACGACGCGCTCCTCCCGCTCCTCGACGAGGGCATCGCTGAGGGCCGAGACAATGGCCTCGACGATGGAACGCTCGTCAGCAGCGGCGTCCTCCACGAGGTGGCGCAGCTCCGTCGCGGCGACGGTGAAGGGCACGCCTGCAGCCACCTCGTTGAGCGAGGCACGGAGCCTGGCGACGAGCTGCTCACCAGCGCTGTCGGTGGGCAGGGCGCGGACCTCGACGACCCGCTGCTCGACCCGACCGGTGTTGACGATGAGGATGACCATCAGGTGCGTGACACCGACGGGGACGAGCTCGATGTGCCGGATCGTGGACCGCGTCAGCGACGGGTACTGCATGACCGCCACCTGACGCGTCAGGCCAGCGAGCAGGCGGACGGTCCGGTCCACGACGTCGTCGAGGTCAACCGCTCCCTCGAGGAACTGGCTGATCGCGCGCCGCTCCCCCGCGCTGAGTGGCTTGATCTGGCTCAGCCGGTCGACGAAGACCCGATACCCCGCGTCGGTGGGCACGCGGCCGGCAGACGTGTGGGGCGCGTGGATCAACCCCTCCTCCTCGAGCTGGGCCATGTCGTTGCGCACGGTCGCGGCGCTGACGCCGAGGTGGTGGCGGTCGACGAGCGCCTTGCTGCCCACGGGCTCGGAGGTCTGGACATAGTCCTGCACGATGGCACGGAGCACCATGAGCTTGCGCTCGTCGCTCATTCCTCACCTCCCGCTGGCACTCTCGTCACTCGAGTGCCAAGTCTACGTCGTGCCACGTCCCCTCGCGAACGCCTCGCCGCCCCGTCACACGGGCCTCGGCCACACGCCACACCACCATGCCGTATGCCGCTGAGCCCAGTCCGCGCCCCCGGCGCCCTCCCAGCCCTCCCGCCGCCTCCGGTCGAGTGCACTCCGCGCCCCAGCCGCATCAAGCAACGGACGGGTTGGACCCATCGAGTGCCACCGACTTCACACTCGACCGTGAGGTGGCGGCGCGGAACCCCTTTGCCGCTGGGCCAGGTCTTGTCGAGTGTGCACTTCGCGCCGCCCGCGATGGGAGCGGTGACGGGACCGACCGCGCTCGCGTCGGGTGCCTACACACGAACCGCCACGCCTCGTCCCGTCATTCGTCCCCGACTGGGAGTGGCAGGAGCGGCGCGGAGTGCACACTCGACCGTGAGATGGCGGCGCGGGGTGCACACTCGACGAAAGGTGCGGCGCAAAGTGCACACTCGACGGAGACGGGGTCGCGCACCCGCGTGGCGGTCCGGCTGGGAGTGAGCTCAGCGGCATACGCTCCATGTTCGTGTCGCATCACGATCGTTACGGCTCCGACGTCCTCTCCGGCGACTGGCGAGCGCCCCGGCGCGGGCGCTCCGTCGAGGTGCCCGCTGAGGCGGGGGTCGTCGTCGAGGAGGTCGAGACCGGCTGGGTCGGCTCGGTCGTGCGGGTGGAGAAGGCGGGCGGCATGCACGTCGTGCACCTGGAGGACCGCCGCGGCCGGGTCAAGGCCTTCCCGCTCGGGCCGGGCTTCCTCATCGACGGGAGGCCGGTCACCCTGACCAAGCCCGTCGCTGCTGCGTCAGCCGCCCTCGCGGCCGCGCGCAAGGAGGCGTCGCGCACTGCGAGCGGGTCCGTCGCCGTGCAGGGGGCCGCGGCACGGGTCGCCAGCGGGTCACGCATCTACGTCGAGGGCCGCCACGACGCCGAGCTCGTCGAGAAGGTGTGGGGCGACGACCTGCGCATCGAGGGCGTCGTCGTCGAGATGATGGACGGCGTCGACGACCTGGCCGGCATCATCGCCGAATTCCAACCAGGCCCCGGGAGGCGGCTCGGCGTGCTCGTCGACCACCTGGTGCCGGGCACCAAGGAGGCGCGGATCGTCGCGCAGGCCCGGGCGCTCCCCGGGCTCACCGGACACGTGAAGATCCTCGGGCACCCCTACGTGGACGTCTGGCAGTCCGTGCGGCCCACGCGCCTCGGGTGGGAGCAGTGGCCCGTCATCCCGCGAGGGGTGTCGTGGAAGCACGGGATCTGTGCGTCGCTGGGATGGCCCCACGAGTCCCAGGCCGACATCGCCCAGGCGTGGAAGCGGATCCTCGGCACCGTGCGCACCTACGCCGACCTGGAGCCGGCCCTCCTGGCCAGCGTCGAGGAGCTGATCGACTTCGTCACCGACGTGGCGGCGCGATGAAGCGCCGCACGAGCGTCTCCGTGATCGAGGTGAACGGCGGGTAGATGGCCGCCAGCAGGTCGGGCTTCGCCGGCACGTCCAGCACCGGCTTGGCGTGGCTGAAGAGTGCGATCGACTCCTCGCCGTGGTACTTGCCCATCCCGCTCGCACCGACGCCGCCGAAGGGCAGGGACGGTGCCCCCATGTGAACCAACGGGGCGTTGAACGTCAGCGCACCCGACGACGTGTCACGGATGAAGCGGCGCTTCGTTTCACCCCGCGAGGTGAACACGTAGAGTGCGAGCGGCTTGTCCCGGCCGTTGATGAAGTCGACCGCCGCATCGACTCCACTGACCTCGATGAGCGGCAGGATCGGTCCGAAGATCTCCTCCTGCATGGCCAGGTGGTCACCGTCGACGCCATCGAGCACGGTCGGCTCGATGTAGCGGGACTCGGAGTCAGTCCCACCTCCCCGGACCACGTGGTCGTGCGTGATGAGGCGGGAGATCCGACCGAAGTGGCGCTCATTGATGATCCGCCCGTAGGCGTCCGACTGCGAGGGGTCCTCACCGTAGAAGTCGCGGATCGCCTTGTCCAGCAACGGCTTGAGCGCGTCCAGCACGGGTCTTGTGGCGATGACGTAGTCGGGCGCCACGCAGGTCTGCCCGGCGTTGGTGAACTTGCCCCACACGATCCGGCGCGCGGCCGTGTCGAGGTCCACTCCTTCATCGACGAAGGCCGGCGACTTGCCGCCGAGCTCGAGCGTCACCGGCGTGAGGTGGCGAGCCGCCGCTTCGAGAACGATGCGTCCGACGGCGCCGTTGCCGGTGAAGAAGATGTGGTCCCAGGGCTGGGTGAGCAGCTCGGTCGTCTCGGGGACGCCGCCTTCGACGACGCGGACCGCCGCCGGGTCGACGTAGCGGGGCAGCAGCCGAGCCAGCGTGGCCGACGTCGCCGGGGCCAGCTCACTCGGCTTGAGGACGACGGCGTTGCCTGCCCCGAGCGCCCCTGCGAGGGGGGTGACGGCGAGCTGGACCGGGTAGTTCCACGGGCTGATGACGAGCACGACGCCCAAGGGTTCGCGGACCACCTTGGCGCGGGCCGGCCGCATCCACAGCGGGAGCGGAGCCGACCGTGGCCGGGTCCAGGACTTGAGCTGCTTGAGGACGTGGGTGATCTCGTTGGACGTGTACCCGAGCTCGGTGATCCACGACTCGGTCGAGTGCTTGCCGAGGTCGGCGTCGAGCGCCTCGACGAGGGCGCCCTCCTGCTCCGAGAGCATGCGTCGCAGCCCCGTCAGCTGGGCCGTTCGCCAAGCGAGCGGCTTGGTCACGCCGGTGCCGAACACGCCTCGCAGCTCATCGACCACCCGGGCGGCGTCGAGCTGGTCGCGTCCGTGGGCTCCTGCCGCTGCTGGGCGGATCGTCTGGGTCATCCTGCTCCTAGTCACGCAATCAGTC
>DASUQN010000052.1:0-5593 GCA_036280515.1 Intrasporangium sp.
TCCGGGCTGCTGACGGCGAGCGGAGCCGACCTCGTCCGACGGACGGTGCCCGTCAATCACGTGGCTGGTCGCGCTCTGGTGCCCTACGTCGCGTGGTGCGGTTTCGCGACCGTGCTCAGTGCCGAGATCCATCGGCGCAACCGGCGACGATGATGCCTTCTACGGCTCTCTAACGATGGCGGAATATTCCTCTAGATCTCGTGATCGACGTCGGAGCGCGCTGCCGCGTCCGCTCAGAGCAGCGCGGGCTCGGGCGCTCGGGCCACGGTGCCGGCGAAGGTCTTGCGGTACTGCAGCGGGGGCAGCCCCAGCTCCTTCTGGAAATGGCTTCGCAGCACGGCCGCCGTTGCGAAACCGCAGGCGTGGGCAATCGCCTCGACGTCCAGGGTGGTCGTCTCGAGCAGGTGTCGGGCGCGCCGGATGCGCTGCGCGGTGAGCCACTTGTGCGGCGTCGTGCCGACCTCCTGGCCGAACCGGCGCGCGAAGGTGCGCTCAGACATGTTGGCTCTCGCCGCGAGGCTCGGGACCGAGTGGTCCTCGTCGAGGTGCTCGGCCAGCCAGTCGAGGACGTCCTGCAGGCTGTCGGAGGGTTCGGCCGGCACTGGGGTCTCGACGTACTGGCGCTGTCCGCCTGCGCGGTGGGGCGGGACCACCATGCGCCGCGCGATCCGGTTCGCGACGTCGGTGCCGAGCTCCTTCGCCACGAGGTAGAGACAGGCGTCGATGCCTGCCGCCGTCCCGGCACTGGTGAGGACCTGACCGTCCTGGACGTAGATGGCGTCGACGTCCACGCGAGCGTCTGGGAAGCGATCGCCGAGCAGCTCCGCGTACCTCCAATGGGTCGCGCAGTCACGGCCGTCGAGGAGACCGGCCTCGCCCAGCCAGAATGCGCCGCTGCACACCGAGAGGACACGCGCGCCTCGGTCCACGGCGTCCCGGAGGATGTCCAGTGCCTCGGGTCGGAACGGTCCGTTGACCGACCCGCCGGGGATGGCGATGAGATCCGCATCCCGTGCCGCCTCGAGGGAGTGCGTGGCGACGATGCCCATCCCGGTCTTCGTGGTGAGCACGCGGGTCGGGTCCGCGGCACAGACCCGGAAGTCGAACGGCGGCACGCCGTCCTCGGTCCGGTCGATCCCGAAGACTTCGCAGAGGACTGCGAGCTCGAACGGTGCGACGGGTTCCTCGACGAGCACGGCGACGGTGCGAAGCATGTTTCCCAGTGTCGCACAAAGTTGGCAGGAAAAACACGTACATCGTCAGTTCTGCCACTCGTGGCGGTAATCAAACGAGCGCATTATTTCTGCCATGAACTCTTTCACTCCCTTCCTGTTCGTCATCCTTCTCTCTCTCGCCCTCGAGCTCCGGCACCGTCGCTCCGTCGGCGGGCTCCGCTGGCGCCCCGGCGAGGACCTGCGCTCCGACCGTGACGAGGCAAGGCGGATTGCCGACCTCGCCGCGATCGCCCGCCCCTCCGCCGGCGGTGCGCAGTCCGGTTCGCCCGGGGCGTCGCACCGCGGGGCGCGGAAAACTCAACGGACAACCAAGCGCCCGATGCATACGGTCGTGTCGTGACGATGCCCGACCACTCGAGCACGACCGAGACCCTGGCTCCGAGCCGGCCGGCCGGCCGGCAGCAGGCGCCGAGGCCGCCGAGCACGCAGGCCACCTCAGGGTGGCTCGTGCTCGGCGCCATGGCGGCGACACTCGTCCTGTGGGCTTCGGCCTTCGTCGCCATCAGGCACCTCGGCCGTGACGTGCCACCGGGGGCGCTCTCCCTGGGGCGCCTGCTCGTCGCGTCCGTGGCTCTCGGCATCCTCGTCTTGCGCCGCAGGCCGACGTGGCCGCGACGGTCTGACTGGGCCCTGCTCCTGCTTTGCGGGGTGGCCTGGTTCGGCATCTACAACCTCGCCCTCAACGACGCCGAGCGGCGGATCGATGCCGGGACCGCGGCCCTGCTCGTCCAGATCGGGCCGATCATCGTCGCCGTGCTCGCCACGGTGTTCCTCGGCGAGCGCATGACCCCCTGGCTGATCATCGGGATGGTCGTCGGGTTCGGTGGCGTCGCGATCATCGCCCGTGGCTTCTCCAACGGCGGCACCGGCGACCGCGTCGGCGTCTGGCTCGCGGTCCTGGCCGCGGTGACCTACGCCATCGGTGTCCTCGTCCAGAAGCCGTTGCTCCGGCGCCTCCCCGGACCCGAGGTGAACTTCCTGGCGTGCGTCATCGGCGTCGTGAGCCTGCTGCCCTGGTCGGGCGAGCTCGTCACCGTCGTGCGCGAGGCTGAGGTCAGCTCGCTGCTGTGGATCGCCTACCTCGGCATCTTCCCGACGGCGGTCGCGTTCTCGCTGTGGGCTTTCGCGCTCGCTCGAAGCGACGCCGGCAAGCTGACGCTGACGACCTTCCTCGTTCCGTTCATCGCGACCCTGATCGCCTGGGTCCTGCTCGGGGAGATCCCCGCGGCCCTGACGTTCGTGGGCGGTGCGCTCTGCATCGCGGGGGTGCTGATCACCCGACGCAAGCCTCGCCCTGGCGTCGCCCGCCCATCCACGCCGATCGAGTGAGCAGGTTTCGGGCTGTCCCTCAGTGCCTGTCGGCCTCGACGTACTCCTTGAGGCCGACCCAGTTCCGTCGTTCCCAGCGCGGGCCAACAGCGGCGAGCAATGGTGACAGCAGGCGCATCGGGCCGACCAGGTCCATCTCCCAGTCCCAGCTGAGCCGCGTGCCGTCCGCAACCTCCTCGAAGGTGAGCGTGCCGTCCACGTGCAGGTACGACGAGCGCACGACGTTGTGAAGGCGGTGGGGTCGCTCGTACCCCAGCACCTCCAAGGTCATCGCTCCCTTGGCGCCCATGCTCTTGGGCTCCGCGACGAAACGAGCACCGGTCCCGACCGGTCCCTCAGTCACCTTCTCGGCACGGAGGATCCGAGGGTTGTACTTCGGCTCGTTCCGCTCATCGGCGACCAGGTCGAAGACCTCGCCGACCGGCGCGTCAATCGTGATCGATCCTGCTATGCGAGCCATGGTGACACTCCCTCCGAGGGCCTGACATCCCCCACCGACGAGCGTCGCCCCGCAGCTGCGCGCTGAACAGAGCCGTTGGTCCCCTCACGGCCTCGGCATGACACCTGTCATTCCGGATCCCGGATGTCTGCACCATGAGGCCCCGCCCGCCGGCCGCGACAGTGGTCCCATGAACACCGACGTGGCACCAGCCATCCACCTGCGCGATCTCGTCAAGACGTTTCGGGGACCCGGCGGAGCCGTGGTCCGCGCCGTCGACGGGATCAACCTGACCATCAACCCGGGCGAGATCGTCGCGTTCCTGGGTCCGAATGGCGCCGGCAAGACGACAACGCTCGACCTGGTCCTCGGCCTGACCGAGCCGACGAGCGGCAGCGTCCGCGTCCTCGGCCAGGCCCCACGCCAGGCGGTCCTGGCTGGACGGGTCTCAGCCGTTCTCCAGACCGGCGGGCTACTCCGGGACGTGACAGTTCGCGAGACCCTCCGGATGATTGCCTCGACGTATGCCGCTCACACCCCTCTCGACGACGTGATCGCTCGCGCGGGGCTGGGTCCCATCGCCGACCGGCGCGTGTCCAAGTGCTCAGGCGGCGAACAGCAACGGCTGCGCTTCGCCCTCGCCCTCCTGCCCGACCCTGACCTGTTGATCCTCGACGAACCGACCGCGGGGATGGACGTCACCGCCCGGCACGAGTTCTGGGAGACGATGCGGGCCGACGCGAACGCCGGCCGAACCGTCCTCTTCGCGACGCACTACCTCGAGGAGGCCGACTCCTTCGCGGACCGGATCGTCCTCGTCGCAGGGGGTCAGCTGGTCGCCGACGGCACGACCGCGCAGATCCGCAGCCGGACCACCGGCGGCCGCCAGCTCAGCGCGCGGATCCCGGAAGACCGGCGGGGGGCCGTCAGGGCAAGGCTGTTGGCCGCCCCTGGCGTCATCGAGGTCTCGCAGCGTGGCGACCGAGTCGTCGTCGCAGCATCCGACTCCGACGCGATCGCCCTGCTGCTGCTCACCGAGCTCGGCGGGACCGCCCTCGAGGTGTCCGCGGCCAGCCTCGATCGCGCGTTCATGGCACTCACTGCTGATGACCGCGGGACCGAGCTCAGCGGCATACAACATCTTCATGAAACGAACCACGCAGCAAAGGAACTCGTCCGATGAACGCCACCTACACCCTCCTCGAGATGAAGCGCATCACTCGCGACTACATGGGCATGTTCTTCACGGCGGTCCTTCCCGCGTTCTTCTATGTCATCTTCGGCTCGACCGTGGACGCCAAGGAGACGGTGATCGGCAACGGGAACGTCGCGATGTACGTGATGATCAGCATGGCCGCGTACGGCGCCGTCACCGCGACCACCAGCATCGGTGGCCAGGCCGCCACGGAGCGGCTGCAGGGCTGGGGCCGCCAGCTCGGCATCACGCCGATGAAGGACTCCCAGTACGTCGCGGCCAAGGCCGCCGTCGCCATGGTCGTGGCCGCCATCCCGATCCTGCTGATCTTCGTGCTCGGCGTGTGGACCGGTGCACGCGGGTCGATGAGTGCGTGGCTGATCAGCGGGCTGCTTTGCCTCGGCGGCTCGGCCGTCTTCGCCCTCTACGGCATCCTCGTCGGCACGGCGTTTCGCAGTGAGTCGGCAACCGGCGTGGCCAGCGGATCCGTCGTGATCTTCGCCTTCCTCGGCAACGTCTTCATCCCCCTGTCCGGCACGATGCTGACGATCGGCAAGTTCACGCCGCTCTACGGTTACGTCGGCCTCGCCAGGTACCCCCTGACCGAGGGTCACCTCGCGGACGGCACGTGGGAGCCGCTCTGGATGCCGCTGGCCAACGTTGTCGGGTGGACGGTCGTGTTTGCGATGCTGGCCACATGGCTCGTCAAGCGGGGTCGCGACCGCCAGTGACCGGTGGACTTGGCACGGGGACGGCCGGGGCGCCGGTGAGGCGGCCCGGCCTGAGCCCGTGGAGTCGCTACGGCTGGATCATCCAGTCCGTCTGGCTCGTGTTCCTCATCTTCCCGATCATCGCCCTCGTGGACCGCCACAGCGGCGGATGGCAGGTCGCGCTCGGACTGGTCGTCATCCTGGCCTTCGGACTGTCGTTCAGCCTCGCCATCCGCCACCTCGACCGACTCGAGAAGGCAGGGCTGCCGAGGCACGGCGCCGGCGCTCGCTGGCTGCTCGCGCTCGTCTTGTGCGCCTTGATCATGGTGCCGCTCATCGGCTTCGCCGCGACGTCGTTCCTGCCGTTCATCGTCGCCTTCGCGATGTTCGGGCTGCCGTTGGCCATCGCCGTTGCCGTCGCCGTCGTGGCCTTCGCTGCCAGCGCCTTGGCCACCCTCTCCGTCGACGTCGGCCAAGACGGCTGGGTCGTGGCCTTCATCGTGCTGTCTGTCGGGGTCATGGCGGCAGGCATCCGGGTCCTGGCCAGCCGCGGCGCGCAATACGAGGCCATGTCGCGTGAGCTCGACCTCGTCGCCGAGCGAGAACGCGTCGCACGTGATGTCCACGACGTGCTGGGCCACTCGCTCACGGTCGTCACGGTCAAGGCCGAGCTGGCCGAACGGCT
>DASUQN010000053.1:0-11229 GCA_036280515.1 Intrasporangium sp.
CGAGCATCCCACCCATCGCCAGTTCGCCGAGCATGCCGGTGATCGACCGGTGGTGCTGGGCGGCGAGGACCTCCGTGGGCGCCAGGAGCGCCGCTTGTCCACCCGAGTCGATGGCTGCGAGCATGGCCCGCAGGGCGACGATGGTCTTGCCCGAGCCGACCTCGCCCTGGAGGAGCCGGTGCATGGGCCGCTCCCGGGCGAGCTCCTCCTCGAGGAGCCGGCCGACGTCACGCTGACCGTTGGTGAGCTCGAACGGCAGTCGTGCGTCGAAGGCCGCGAGCAGTCCACCGGGTCGGGGCCGTCGAGGCGTTCCCGTGACTGCCTCGGCGTCCTTTCGGCGCTGGGCCAGGATGGTCTGGAGCACGAAGGCCTCGTCGTACTTGAGCCGGTGGAGCCCAGCCCGCGGGCTCTGGGTCAGCGGCGGACGATGCACCAGCTCGAGTGCCTCCCGTCGACCGAGCAGGCTTCGGCTCTCTCGGATCTCCGGCGGCACCGGCTCGCGGAGGCGTTCCACCCGGTCGAGCGCCGAGTGCACGACCCTGCGCATCCGGAACTCGTTCAGCTTGCCCGTCGTCGAGTACACCGGCACCCAGTGGGTCCGGTAGTACTCCACCTGCCCATCCGAGTCGTTCTCGCCGATGAGCTCATAGTCGGGGTGGGTCAGCTGGAGGCTCCTGCCGTAGGAGCCGATCTGGCCGATGAAGAACCCCCGCGCACCGGGCTGCAGCTTGCCAACGTGACCGTAGGCGTTGAAGAACGTGACGGCCAGCTGGTTGCCGGCGCCGTCGGCGAGCACGACATTGAGCATCTTGCCGCGACGGTTCCGCATCGGCCGGGTCGTTGCCTGGGCGACCTCGGCCACGATGAGCACGTTGTCGCCCACCCGGAGCTGTGACAGGTCCGTGAGCTCGTTGGGCGGCACGTAGCGCCGCGGCACCAGCTCGAGCAGGTCGCCCACGGTTGCGACACCCTTGTTCTTGGCCATGGCCTCGGCATCGCCCTTCTTGACGAGCTTCGTCACGGGCGAGTCCTCGGTGAGCAGGACCATGGTCACTCGACTCCGATGAGCGCGGTGTAGACCGGCTGGCCCCCGTCGAGGACGCTCACCTCGACCCCGCGGTGCTGCGCGCGGGCGGCCGCCTCGATCACGCCCACGAGGCCGTCCGGGGCCGACTCGCCGAGGACGAGGGTCACCAGCTCGCCGCCGCTCGACAGGAGCCGATGGACCACCTCCCGAGCGACGACGAGCTGGTCGGAGCCGACGATGACGATGTCGCCGTCAACGACTCCGAGGGCGTCCCCCGGCTCGCACGGTCCGCCGCTCGTCAGGCCAACCCGGTTGGCGATCGTGACGGCCCCGTGGCGGGTCCCCGCTGCGGCGGACTGCATTGCGACCAGGTTCGAGGTCGGCCAGGCATCCGGCTCGAACACCGCCACGGCCGCCACCCCCTGGACGGCGGTCCGGGCCCGCACGACGAGAGCCTCGATGGCCTCGTCCGCGACGGCGCGGGCCGCTGCCGCTGCCGCGAGCTCCGTGTCTGAGTCGTTCGGGAGCACGATGACGCCACGGACGCCGGTCGCGTGCTGCTGGCGAATGGCCTCGATGAACTGGCCGGTCGTGGCTCGGTGGCCCGGCCCGGACGAGATGACGACAGCACCGACCCTGGTGAAGATGGCCGCCAGCCCGTTCCCGGCCGCACACGCCACGACCCCGGTCAGCCTGGGCCCCCGCTCGTGACCATGGCCGTGCGCATCGTCGCGGACTTCCTCGTGGACATCAGCGCGGGGGTCGCCGTGGGCATCGTCGTGGGCATCGTCGTGGGCGTCGGCGGCCAATCCATCGTCGGTGACGAGCCGGGTGATGCGGATCCGGTGCGGGCGGCCGGCCTCGACACCAGCCTCGACGGCCGCACCCGGGTCGTCCACGTGGGCGTGGACGTTCCACTCGCCGTCGCCACCGACGACGAGAACGGAGTCGCCCAGCTCGACCAGGCGCGTGCGCAACCCGGGAATGCGGTCCTCGTCGTCGACGGAGAGCAGGAACATCACCTCGTACTCCGGGCCCGTCGGCTCCCCGTGCGGGACGACGTCCGCGTCGAGTGGCCGGGTCACGAGGAGGGCTCCGGCCTCGGAGTGGAACCGGCCGCGCCGGTCGGACGAGGACAACCCGAGGACGACTCGGCCGTCATCCCCGGCGGCGAGTCGCTCGAGGCACTCGAGGACGAGGACCAGTCCGGCTCCGCCAGCGTCGACGACACCCGCACGGGCCAGGACCGGGAGCTGTTCCGGTGTCCGGGCCAGAGCCTCCTGGGCGGCCTCGAGGATGCGGACCGTCGCGGCATGGAAGCCAAGGCCGCGGGCTTCCGCGGACGCCAGGGCCGCCGCCCGCGACACCGAGAGCATCGTGCCCTCCTTCGGATCCGTAACCCCTTGCCACGCGCGCTCGTCGGCCCGGGCCAGGCCCGCGGCAAGGTCACCGGCGTCGATCACGGTGCAGCCGCCGACGCCCTCGGCCAGCCCGCGGACGATCTGGCTGAGGATGACGCCTGAGTTACCCCGGGCGGTCCAGAGCAGGTGGCCCGCGAAGTCCTTGAGCAGGTCCGCGACGCTGTCCAACGGCTGGTCGGCCGTCTCGGTCAGCATGCGGTCGATGGCCCCGTCGAAGGTCAGGTAGAGGTTGGTACCCGTGTCACCATCCGGGACCGGGAAGACGTTGAGTGCATCGATCTCCGCCCGGCGCACGGCGAAGACGGAGCGGATGAGCACGGCCCAGCGGCGCACGGCATTGACGTCGAGGACCTCGAGCGCTCCCACCGGGCTGCGCGTCCCGCCTGCCATCCGGCTCCTTCCGCCTCCATCCACCCGAGTTCCATTCCACCCGAGGTGATGTCCGGCAGGCTACTGCGTCCCTCCGACGACTTGCCGCGCGAGCCGTCTACCGTTGCCGTCGTGTCTACCCGACAGGACGGAACCGTGCACCGGAAGACCCGAGCGGATGCTCCCGAGGGATACTTCCGGGCCGAGGCCGCCGGTCTGCGGTGGCTGGCCCAGGCGGAGCCGGACGGCGGCGCGCGCGTGGTGGAGGTGCTCGACGTGGGAGCGCACCACATCGACCTGCGACGCCTGTCGCCGGCACCTGCCACCCCGGCCGCGGCTGCGGACCTCGGCCGAGCACTGGCGATCACACACGCCACGGGTGCGGCCAGCTTCGGGGAACCACCGTCCGGCTGGCGTGGGGACGCCTGGATCGGCAGGCAGCCGCAGACCAACAACCCCGAGCGTTCGTGGGGTCGCTACTTCGCCGAACAACGGGTTCGTCCGTTCGTCCGCAAGGCGGTGGACGTGGGCCACCTCGCCGGGTCCGACGCCCGCGTGGTTGATGCCGTCTGCGACCGGATCTCCGCGGGTTCGTACGACGACGACCGTCCGCCCGCGCGGATCCACGGGGACCTGTGGGCGGGCAACGTCGTGTTCACCTCGGAGGGCGCGGTCCTCATCGACCCGGCTGCGCACGGCGGCCACGGCCTGACCGACCTCGCCATGCTGGACCTCTTCGGCTGCCCCTACCTCGAGCAGGTGCTCACCGCGTACGCCGACGCATCCGGTCTTCCCGCACGATGGAGGCGTCTGATCCCCCTGCACCAGCTCCATCCCCTCGCGACCCACACGGCCTCCCACGGGCCGAGCTACGCCGGTGGGCTCGTGGAGGCAGCCCGCGCGGTGGCGTGACCTGATGCCGTTTTGTTCAGGTGGCACCCGGTCGGCTACTCTTGGACGGTTCCCTTCGCGCTCAGCGGGTGATGCACGCCCCGCGGGTGTGTCGAGTGCCCGAGGCGGCCCGACCGGGAGCACCAGCACGTCCGTCCACCCCGACATTCAGGAGATACCCGTGGCTGCCAACTGCGACGTCTGCGGCAAGGGACCGAGCTTCGGTCACAACATCTCGCACTCGCACCGCCGCACCAAGCGCCGTTGGAACCCCAACATCCAGCGCGTTCGGACGCTGGTGGACGGTGTGACGCCGAAGCGGATCAACGTCTGCACCTCGTGCCTCAAGGCGGGCAAGGTCGCTCGCTGACCTGACCCCCTCACGCAAGGCCGGCTCCCTCAGGGACGCCGGCCTTCGCCATTCGTGAAGTGGTCCCAGCCGGTGTGCCGTGGGCGATGCCCCTCGATGTGGATCCCCGGGGCCTCGTCGCCCCTCAGCCCACGCACCGAGCCGATGACGCGCCACCCTTCCGGGACCTCGCCCGGGAAGGTGGCCAGCAACGAGTGCTCCTCTCCCCCGGCCAGGACGCAGTCCCACGCCGCCTCCTCGCCGACGGCGCCGGCCACGTCAGCGACCTCAGCCGCCAACGCCTCGGGATCGAGCTCGAGGACGACGCCGCTGGCCCGGGCGATCCGACCCCCGTCGCGCAGCAGTCCGTCCGAGACGTCGAGCATCGCGCTCGCTCCTGCCGCCGCCGCCTGGGGGCCGGCTTCAAGTGGCGGGGTGGGCCGCCGCTGAGTGGCAACGGCGGTCGTATGCCGCTGGGCTTGGCCCTCCTGCAAGAGCTGCAGTCCCGCTGCGGCGAGGCCGAGCGACCCGCACACGGCCAGGCGGTCCCCGTCGCGGGCACCGGAGCGCAGCACGGGCGCTCCCTCCAGTTCGCCGAGCGCCGTGACGGACACCATGACCACTCCGGGAGGGGCTGAGGACAGGTCCCCGCCCAACACGACGACGCCGGCTTGATCGCAGGCCTCCGCGACGCCACGCCCAAGGTCGACGACCCAGTCCACGGAGACCATCGGATCGGTGACGAGGGTGACCAGCACGCCAGTTGGCCGGCCGCCCATGGCAGCGACATCTGCAAGGTTCTGGGCGACCACCTTGTGACCGACGTCCGCCCCGGATGACCACGCATCGAGCCAGTCCCGGCCGAGCACCACGGTGTCGGTCGTGACGATGGTCCGGTCCTGGGTGACCAGCACCGCGGCATCGTCGCCCGGCGGGACGATGAGATCGGGCGAGGGTCGAAAGAGCGGGAGGATCCGGCCGAGGACGTGCTCCTCGTCCAGGCCGCGGAGCGGCGTGCCGCCCGTCAGGGTCGGACCCGGGCGGCTTGACACGAATCACACCTCTTCGTCGCACCGGGCGCTGGGCGCCCGAGTTTCCATGGGACGGAAGGTCCCATGGCACGGTAGCGTCAGGGCACGTCCCTTGGCACATCGACGCCGAGTCCTGGAGTCACGGCTGGGGCGACGCGGGAGCCGGTTCCCCCCGCCGGAGACATTGCGCAAGTCGTCAAACAGTGAGGTGACACGTGGTCCAGGCCTACATCCTGATCCAGACCGAAGTCGGCAAGGCTGCGACGGTTGCAGAGGCGATCGCCGGAATCACCGGTGTGACCCTGGCGGAGGACGTGACCGGTCCGTACGACGTCATCGCTCGTGTGGAGGCCGCGAACGTCGATGACCTCGGCCGGCTCGTCATCGCCAAGCTGCAGGACGTGCCAGGCATCACGCGGACCCTGACCTGCACCGTGGTCCACGTCTGAACCACGTCCACCGCTCCCGAGCAGACACCGAGGCCGCCGCGTCGTGACGTTCGTGCCACGTCGTCTGTCGGCGCGCGGCGCGGCCTGCGCTGCCCTCCTGCTGACCACCGCCTGCGCCAGCGCGCCCGAGGTCGCGCTGGCACCGCTCGCCGACGAGCCCGCCTGCTCCTCCATCTCCTGGCCACGGACCGTCAGCGGGCTCGAGGCGGTGGCCACGACGCCCCAGCACCCCTCGGTGTCCGCGTGGGGAGATCCCCCGATCATCGCCCGCTGCGGGCTCCCCGCACCTGCTCCGACGACGGACTCCTGCGTCGTCGTCGACGGGGTCGACTGGGTCGTGCGTGAGCTGACCGATGGATCCGCCGCCGTCACGTTCGGTCGCGAGCCGGCGATCGAGGTGCTCGTGCCGCAGGAGCACGGCCCCGTGCCGCTCCTCCTGCCAGCGTTCGGCGGGGCAGCCCGGTCACTGCCGGAGACGGGACGGCACTGCAGCTGAGCGGTGTCTCCGTCGCGCCCGCGGGGCTCAGCGCAATCCGGTGCGACGCTCGAGCGCGAGGGAGACGAGCTCGTCGATGAGCTCGGTGTAGGTCAGGCCCGACGCCGCCCACATCCGCGGATACATCGAGTGTGGCGTGAACCCCGGCATCGTGTTGATCTCGTTGACGAGGACCCGCCCGTCGTCCGTGTAGAAGCAGTCCACTCGGGCCAGGCCCTCGCAACCCAACGCCTCGAACGCCGCTGCTGCGAGGCGCCGCACCTCATCGGACACGTGTGCTGGGACGTCAGCCGGGCAGGTGAGGTCGACGTCGGCCTCGGCCAGGTACTTGGCCTCGTAGTCGTAGAAGGCGTGGTTGGCGTGGACGGCGACCTCTCCCACCTGCGAGGTGCGCGGCCCCTCGAGTCCGTGTCCCTCGAGGACGGCGCACTCGATCTCCCGCCCCTCGATGGCAGCCTCCACGACGACCTTGGGGTCATGCGCCCGGGCGGACTCGATGGCCGCCTCGAGGTCGGCCGGGTCCTCGACCTTCGAGATCCCCATGGAGGATCCGGCCCTCGCGGGCTTGACGAAGAGCGGGTAGCCGAGGCCCGCACACGCATCGAGGGCGGCTGCGCGGTCGGCGCGCCACGCCCGGTCCGTGATGACGGCATAGGGCCCGATGGGCAGCCCGTGCCCGGCGAACACGACCTTCATGTAGTGCTTGTCCATGCCCGCTGCCGAGGCGAACACCCCCGATCCGACGTAGCGGATGTCGGAGAGCTCGAGGAACCCCTGGAGCGTGCCGTCTTCGCCGAACGGGCCGTGAAGCAGGGGCAGGACGACGTCGACGGTCCCCAGCTCCGTCGGCGGCTGGCCCGCCTCGAGGACGGTCAGCGCGGTCTCCCGAGTCGACAGCGGCAGCACGACGTGTGCCTCGTCGGGCAGCACCTCGGGAGTGCGCCCCGCCGTCAGCTCGAACCGGGCCGGGTCGTCGGCAGCGAGAACCCACTGGCCGTCCCTCGACACACCGATCGGGACGATGTCGTACTTGTCGCGGTCGATCGCCCGCATCACGCCGGCAGCGGTGGCACACGACACCGCATGCTCGGATGAGCGGCCCCCGAAGACGATGGCGACCCGGGGACGACGCCCGCGGTGTCCGTTCGCGGATGCGTCGCCGCCCTCCGGCCGATCCGGCTCGCTTGCCTGCACGTGCTGCTCATTGCTGGTCATCAGACGAGCACTCTATACGCGCCGGACCGCCCGGCCCCTAGGCTGACGCGCGTGAGCGCGACCCCGGACCTGCACCCAGACCTCCACCTCGACACCTTCCTCGTCTCGGCTGGTCGGCCGCTCCCCGAGCCGGGCGCCCCGGTGAACCCACCCGTCGTCCTCTCCTCAACCTACGTCGCCGACGGCCCCGTCAACTACGCCCGCGCCGGCAACCCGACGTGGGACGCCTTCGAGGAGGCCTTGGGCGGCCTTGAGGGAGGCCGTGCTCTTGTGCACGCCTCCGGGATGGGTGCGATCTCGGCTGCCCTGTCGCTCGTGCCTGCCCGCGGCACCGTCGTGGCGCCGGACACGACCTACAACGGCACCGTGCAGCTTCTCGAGGCGCTCGAGCAGGCCGGCGGCACGGTCCGTCGCAGGCACGCGACCGACACGGCCGGATTCGTCTCGGCCCTGGACGGTGCCGACCTCGTGTGGATCGAGTCGCCCACCAACCCGCTCATGGACGTCATGGACGTGCGCACCGTCCTCGACGCGGCCCGGGCGCGAGGCGTCCTCAGCGTCGTGGACAACACGCTGCCCACGCCGCTCGGATGCCGTCCGCTGACCCTCGGCGCCGACGTCGTCGTCCACTCCGCCACGAAGTACATCGCGGGGCACAGCGACGTCCTCCTCGGCGTCACGGTGGTGGCGGACGACGCCCGTGGCGCCGAGATCGGCGAGCACCTCCGGCGCCACCGAACGCTGCACGGCGCGATCGCCGGGCCGCTGGAGGTCTACCTCGGCCTGCGCGGACTGCGCACGCTGGCCCTTCGCTACGAGCGGGCCAGCGCCAACGCGGCAGAGCTCGCGACTCGCCTGCACGGGCACCCGGCCGCCGAGCGGGTTCGCTACCCCGGCAGCGGCGCGATGCTTTCCATCGACGTCCCCGGTGATGCCGACGCCGCCGAGCGGGTCTGCGCCGCAACGCGGGTCTGGGTGCACTCGACCAGTCTTGGCGGCGTCGAGTCACAGCTCGAGCGGCGTCGTCGGCAGCCCTCCGAGCCGGAGACCGTGCCGCCCAACCTCATCCGACTCTCCGTCGGCATCGAGCACGTCGATGACCTCTGGGCAGACCTGGACCAGGCGCTGCGCGCCGCGCTCTGAACGCCGCGCTCTGAACGACGCAGCCGCCCGACCAACTCGTCGAGTTCGCACGAGATGTCGGCGCTGACTGCACCTTCGACGACGGGTGGGCGCTGGGAGCACGCGTTGGTGCGAGCCCGAGCCCAGCGGCATACGGCCTAACGGGGCTCCGCCCCAGCCCGACGAGTCGTGTGAGGTGGGTGCCCTGGCGTGGTGAGCGGCTCCGGCCGGCGGGTTGACGGTCGCCGTGAACGGCGCCGTGTTGTGACCGCGCGGAGGCGGTGGTTGGCTGAATCGAGCCGCCCGCCTGACCGGAGCCTGATCATGACGTTACCTGTCACCGTGTCCGATGTCGTGGCCGAGCACGTCACCTTCGAGGTGGAGTGCATCGACCGGATGTACCTGAATGTGTACGTGCCGGGGCTGCAGCACGCGGCCGGGCTCGTCGGGTACGTCCACCGCCAGCTTGGCCTGACCTTGGCCTCGACCGCGCCGCTGGGCGAGATCAGCACGCGCTTCGTTGCCGGGGTTCACCGGTATGCACGCGAGCGGGCCGTTCCTTGGGTCGACTTCGCCAAGGGTCAGCGCAAGGACGACGTGATGCACGCGTACCTGGCCGGTTTCCAGGCGGCCGGACACACCGAGGGCGTCGTATTCATCGGACGCGCCCAAGAGAGGACAACCCTGTTCCGGACCGAGAAACGACACAACGCCGCCGGGGTGCCCTACCCCTGGATCGTCAAGTCCACCGGGCTGGTCAACCACTTCTACTTCTACTGCGTGGACGAAGACTTCGGCCCGTTCTTCCTCAAGTTCTGCTCGTACTTCCCGTACAACGCGAAGCTGTGCATCAACGGCAACCACTGGGCACAGCAACAGGCGGCCAAGTCAGATATCGCGTTCACCCCGATGGACAACGCGTTCGCCACGGTCGATGACCCGGCCGCGTTGCAGGCGATCTGCGACCAGCTCGGCCCGGAGCAGATCGACGCGCTGCTGCGTAAGTGGCTCGCGATCCTGCCGCACCCGTTCAGCCCAGCAGACCGGGCCGCCGGATACCGGTACGACATCTCGGTCCTGCAGGCCGAGTTCTCCCTGACCCAGATGCTCGACCGGCCACTGTCCGGGCGGATCTTCTTCGAACAGATCATCCGCGACAACATCGACATCGGTCGCCCCGACCACATCAGCCTGGTCTTCAACCGTCGCGTCCAGCTCGGTCGTAAACGACGAACCCTGGGACCGTTCCGCACTCGGGTCATCACCGACGGGGTCATCCCCAGCCTGCACGTGTACTACAAACACACCACGATCAAGCAGTACCACAAGGAAGGACGAGCCCTACGGACCGAGACCACCATCAACAACGCGCGCGACTTCCAGATCGGGAAACGGTTGACCAACCTGCCTGCACTCCGCGAGGTCGGCTTCACCGCCAACCGACGTCTCCTCGACGTCCAACGACTTGACCACGACCCGATCACCGGCACCGCCGCACTATCTGCCATCACCGGCCCCGTCACCACCGATGCCGGCACCCGTGTGCCCGGCCTGCGCCTCGGCGACCCGCGCACTCACGCGCTCTTGGCCGCTCTGCTCATCTTCCGGCTCCAACCCGACGGGTTCATCAACCGCGACCTACGTGCACTGACCGCGCAGCTACGCGGCCTGAAACCCGACGACGTCACCGCCGGCCAGATGACCTACGACCTGCGCCGGCTACGCACCCACGGCCTGATCGAACGCCTCCCACGCACCCACCGCTACCAGCTGACCAATACCGGCCTGCGCACCGCGATGTTCCTCACCCGTGTCCACGAACGACTCCTACCCACCGGCCTGGCCCACCTCCAGCAACCCTTCGACACCCGCCTCCGACGCGCCGAGACCAGCTACGAGCGTGCCGTTGACCACCTCACCCGCCGCAGCGGCCTCGCTGCATAAACCCGACCCACACCCCCGCAAACCCGACTCAGAATTCCGGCTTCGCCGGCCCTAGCGCTCTAGTGGTGTTCGGACTTCAGGTCGCGGGACATCAGCTTGGGCCCGATCTCCCGGGCGGGTTGGCCGTCACGGACCACTGCCACGACCTGCTCGACGATCGGCATGTCGACGTTGTGCTGCTGGGCCAGGCTGAGGATGGACTCGCACGACTTGACGCCCTCGGTGGTCTGCTTCATCTCGGCCGTCGCCTGCTCCATCGTCAGACCACGACCGAGCTTGACGCCGAAGGAGTGGTTGCGCGAGAGCGGTGACATGCACGTGGCGATGAGGTCGCCGACGCCAGCGAGCCCGAGGAAGGTCTGGGGCTCCGCGCCGAGCGCCAGGCCGAGACGCGTCGTCTCGGCCAGCCCGCGGGTGATCATGGTCGCCTTGGTGTTGTCCCCGAAGCCCATTCCCTCGGCCATACCGACGGCGAGTCCGACGACGTTCTTCGTCGCGCCGCAGATCTCGGTGCCGACGACCTCGTGGGTCGTGTAGGGACGGAAGACCTGCGAGGCGCACGCCGCCGCGACGCGCTCGGCTGCCGCTGGATCGATGCACGCCACGGTGCTCGCGGCCGGCTGGCGCAGGGCGATCTCCTTGGCGAGGTTCGGCCCAGAGACGACGACGATGCGCTCCCTCGCGATCCCCGCCACCTGCTCGATGACCTCGCTCATCCGCATCGTCGTGCCGAGCTCGACACCCTTCATGAGGGAGACCACGTCGGCCCCGGCCGGGAGGGCGTCACCCCATTCGGTGAGGTTGGATCGGAGGGTCTGTGAAGGAACAGCCAGTACGACGATCTCGGCGCCCTGGCACGCCGCCTCCGGGTCGCCCGTTGCCCGGATCGTGTCGGGGAGCGTCAGATCGGGCAGG
>DASUQN010000054.1:0-5363 GCA_036280515.1 Intrasporangium sp.
GAACGACCTGGGTCTCGGGTGCAGCATCGACGGCGAGGTCGTGCAGTCCGGCACGACGGCCGGGCTCATCTTCTCGATCTCCAGATCGATCGCCGAGCTGTCCCGGGTGCTCGTGCTGCGACCCGGCGACCTCGTCTTCACTGGAACGCCCAACGGCGTCGGGATGGGCCTGAACCCGCCGCGCTACCTCCAGCGCGGTGAGGTCCTCGAGACCTGGGTCGAAGGGATCGGGCGCATGAGGCACGTCCTGGTGTGATCGCGGGAGCGATCACTACACGAGATTCTGAACAGAACCTATTGCCTACTGGCGCCAGGTCTGCTTCCCTGTAGCAATCACTACATACCGAGGCGGCATCCAAGCCGCTGCGGACAGAGCCGCCGACATGGCAGGACACAGCACGGCAAAGGAGCCGCACACATGTCTCGTTCCCTCACCCGCTCCCGTCGCGTACGGGCGCTCGCGGCGACCGCTCTCGCCGTCTCCCTCATCGGCGCTTGCGGCGCCGGCGAGCGGGAGACCCCCGCTGACCCCGCAGCAACCGCCGCGAGCGCGGCCGGGGTGCAGGAGGCCAAGGACGCCATGGCCGGCTGGGCCGCGGCTCCCGAATGGCCCGAGGTGCCCAAGATCGCGAAGCCGGTCGACCTCGCCGGCAAGAAGTTCACCTACGTCGCGCTCGGGGACCAGATCCCCGTCATCCACGGCGTCGGCGTCGGGGTCACGGAAGCTCTCGCCGCCGCCGGTGCCGACGTCAAGATCTGCGACGGCAAGTTCAACCCGACTGCCGTCGCTGACTGCCTCAAGGCCGCTGGCGACGAGCAGGTCGACGGCGTGATCAGCTCCTTCGTCGACTACCAGATGGCCGGGCCCGCCTTCGACGCACTTGCCGCCAAGGGCATCAAGGTCATCGTCGGTGGCGTGGCGCCCTCGGGTGGGCGGCAGGCCGACGGCAACCTGGCGTTCTACGACAACACAGCTCGCGTCTTCGCGCTCCATGAGGCGCTGTCCAACGCCGCGGTCGCCGAGGGCGGCGAGGACACGAACGTCCTCTGGGTCAGGCTGATGGACTCCACGACGACGACGGGTGCCGGCGCCAAGGGGGTCGCCAAGTTCAAGGAGCTGTGCCCGAGCTGCGGGGTCGCGGAGACGGAGTTCACGACCGCGAACGTCGACAAGCTCGCCACCTCCATCAGCGCCGCCCTCGTGGCCAACCCGGACACGAACGCCGTGATCGTCCCCGTCGACAGCTTCGTGCCACCGGTGCTCCAGGGCATCCAGAGCGCCAAGATGGCCGGCAAGGTGAAGGTCTACTCCTCGAGCTCGGACCTCGCCGGCCTGCAGCGGGTCAAGGACGGCCAGCAGGCCTCCGACCTCGGCACCCCGGTCCTGTTCGAGGGCTGGAAATTCGCCAACGCGATGGTTCAGCTCCTCGCGGGCCAGGAGGTCGAGAAGGGCGACGAGTTCGTGACCCGGGCCTTCACCCAGGCCAACGTCGGCGAGCTGACCCTGGATGACAAGTCCTACCTCACCGACGACTGGTTCGGCGGCGGCGCCTACAAGAAGTCGTTCCTCACCGCCTGGGGTGTTGAGTAAAGATGTCCCCGACGATGAGGCTGGAGGCCCGGAAGGTCTCGAAGACGTTCGGCTCGACGACGGTCCTCCGAGACGCCGACCTCGCGGTCGCTCCGGGCGAGATCCACGCCCTCATCGGTCAGAACGGCTCCGGCAAGTCCACGCTCGTGAAGATCCTCACGGGCTACCACCTCCCGGACGCCGGTGCGACCCTCTCCGTGGACGGGCAGGTCCTCGACTTGCCCGTCCGCTGGAGTGAGGCTCAGGAGGCGGGCGTCTCGGTCGTGCATCAGGACCTGGGCCTGCTCGACCACCTGTCCGTCTCGGAGAACATCGGCATCGGTGGCTACGTCCACCACCGGCTCTCGCGGAAGATCGACTGGGAGGCGCAGGACGCCATCGCTCGGCGGGTCCTCGATCGGCTCGACGTGCCGGTGGACCCCCGGACCCCGGTCGGCTCGCTCAACGCCATGCGTCGGGCCGAGGTGGCCATCGCTCGGGCGCTGCGTGACCAACGTCGCGGCGAGGGGCTGGTCATCCTCGACGAGGCGACCCGAGCGCTGCCTCGCGAGGAGCTGAGGCGGTTCCACGGACTGTTGCGCAAGGTCGTCGCCGAGGGGACGTCGATCCTCATGGTGAGCCACAACCTGGAGGAGGTGCTCCAGCTGGCGGACCGCGTCACCGTGCTGCGAGACGGCGCCGTGGCGGCAGCCGGGCTCCCCATCGCAGGGCTGACCGAGCAGGACCTCGCTCGTCACATGCTCGGCAAGACCGTGGAGGCCGTGGGACGCGGCGAGCGCCGGCCAGGACTGACCGAGCTGGCGGCGCGAGTCGAAGGCTTGCGCGCCGACGCGATCGAGGGCATCTCGTTCGAGGTCGGGCGGGGTGAAGTCGTCGGGCTCACGGGGCTGCCGGGGTCTGGCTTCGAGGCGGTTGCGCAGCTCGTCACTGGAGGACGTCAGCCGCACGCAGGCAGGCTCACCACGGCGAACGGATCGGTCGACCTCGCCCGGGCCGACGTCGCCACCTGCATGGGTCTGGGGGCCGCCCTGGTGCCCGAGAAGCGGATCCTCGAGGGGCTGGCAGTCGAGCTGAGCATCCGCGACAACATCGCCATCCCGAGCATCCGGCGCCGTGGCCGGCCGTGGCACGTCGGGCGGAGGTGGCAGGACGACCAGGCCCGCTCGTCCATCCGCGGGCTGGGGATCCGAACCCGCTCGCCCCACATGCTCATCAAGGAGCTCTCCGGCGGGAACCAGCAGAAGGTGCTCTTCGCCAAGTGGCTCTCCGTCGAGCCCGACCTGCTTGTTCTCCACGAGCCGACCCAGGCGGTCGATGTCGGCGCTCGCGTCGACATCCTGCGAGCCATCGCCGACACGGCCAGCCGCGGTGTGGGAGTCCTGCTCGTGAGCATGGAACCCTCCGACCTCGCGGAGGTCTGTGACCGGATCCTCGTCCAGGGCCATGGAGGCAGCCTGCGGGAGATCCGCACCGAGGACCCAGACGAGGTCCTGCACGCCATCTACTCCGAGTCCGCGCTGACCGCGGGAGGACAGACCCATGACTGACAGCCAGACCAAGAGCTCCGCCGAGCGGCTGAGCGAGCAGACCGGCCTGACCGAGCGCATCCTCAGCGACAGCGGCGAGCCCGAGCAGCAGACCCAACGGCCGCGTCGCGTCACCCTGCGCAGCCAGTTGGAGCCCGCGTGGCTGCACACGATCACGAGCAAGTACGCCCTCGTCCTCGTCTGGGCCGCGATGGCGCTCGTGTACTACATCCTCATGCCGACCCGATTCGGGTCCTGGGGTGCCTTCTCCTCGATCTTCGGCAGCCAGCAGGTCCTCGTGTTCCTCGCCATGTCGGCGATGATCACTCTCGTCGTCGGCGAGTTCGACCTCTCCATCGCCTCGGTGATGGGCATCTCTGCCACCCTGGTGCCGGTCCTCGCGGGCGTGCACGGCTGGAACGTGTGGCTCGCCTGCCTCGTGGCCATCGGCGTGTGCCTGCTCGCCGGTGCCGTCAACGCATTCTTCGTCGTCGTCATGGACGTCTCGAGCTTCGTCGTCACGCTCGGCACCGGCACCTTGCTCATCGGGCTGGCCCAGATGGTGTCCGGGTCCAACATCGTGTCCGTCAACAGCCCGGCCCTGAGCAAGCTCGCCACGCAGGAGGTGCTCGGCATGCCCATCTCGTTCTACTACGGGATCCTGTTGGCCGTCGCCATCGCGTACATCCTTGGCTGGACTCCCCTCGGCCGCAGCATGATCTTCGTCGGCGCCAACCCGGAGGTCGCCCGCCTCGCCGGCATCCGCGTCCAGCGGATCCGGGCGGGTGCCTACCTGGCCGGGTCCCTCCTCGCGGGCCTGGCCGGAGTCATCATGGTCGCCACCGTCGGGGGCTTCGACTCCTCGACCTCCGCGACGTATCTGCTGCCTGCGCTCGCCGCCGTCTTCCTGGGGACAGCCGTGGTCCAGCCCGGCATGTTCAACCCCATTGGCACCATCATCGCCATCTACTTCCTCACGACCGGCATCTTCGGGCTCCAGCTGCTGGGCTTCTCCGGCTGGATCCAGAACGTCTTCTACGGAGCCGGGCTCGTCGTTGCGGTGACGCTCGCCAAGGTCGTCCGCGACCGGTCCAAGACCGACTGAGGACGCCCAGCGCACCCGGCGGCAACCCGTAGGTACGCCTACGCAAGAGCACCATTTCGACCCGCACCACCAACACGTACGAGAGGGGGCGACCTCACCATGCACGAGGCGACCCGATACGTCCTCGACCACGCCGAGCAGCTGCGCGCCGAGGCGGCCCCGAGCGACGAGCTCGGCCGGATCACCGACCGCACCGTGGAGATCCTGCGCGCCTCGGGCGGCATGAAGCTGCTCCAGGCCAAGGACTCCGGCGGGCACGAGGCGCACCCCAACGACTTCATGGACTGGGTCATGGCCGTCGGCATGAACCACCCCTCCGCCGGGTGGATCGCCGGCGTCGTCGGGATCCACCCCTGGGAGATCGCCATCGCCGACCCACGCCTCCAGAAGGAGGTCTACGGCAGCGACCCCGATACGTGGGTCGCCTCGCCCTATGCTCCGTTCGGTCGGGCCAGGCCGGTCGACGGCGGTTATCTCTTCACGGGTCAGTGGCCGTACTCGACCGGGACGGACCACTCCGAATGGGTCATCCTCGGCGGGATGGTCACGGACTCCGACGGCAGGCCCGTCACGCCACCTGACGTTCGCCACTTCGTGCTCCCTCGTGCAGACTACGAGATCGTCGAGGACAGCTGGAACGTCATGGGCCTCGCCGGCACCGGGTCCAAGGACGTGCGGATGACCGACAGCTTCGTCCCCGACTACCGGGTGCTCGACGGCATTCTCGTGCGCGACAACACCTACAGCGACCGGTGGCGCCCTGGGGCGCCGCTCTACGCCATGCGCTTCGGCGTGATGTTCCCCTTCGCCATCTCTGCCGGGACGTTCGGGATCGCGCGTGGCGCAGTACGGGCCGCACGGGACCACATCGAGGCGCGGGTCTCCTCCCAGGGGAGCGTCTCGAAGGTGGATCCGTTCGTCCTCACCGCGCTGGCCTGCGCGGAGTCGGACGTGGAGGCGAGCATCACCCACGTCCAGTCGATCATCGCTCGTTTCTACGACACGGTGGGGGCCGGCGGCGACATCACGGTCAAGGACCGGCTCCGCTTCCGGGTCGACCAGGTGCGGGCGACGGACCGGGCCATCGAAGCGGTCAACGAGCTCTACCGCCTGATGGGCTCCTCGTCCATCCAGAAGGGTT
>DASUQN010000055.1:0-3065 GCA_036280515.1 Intrasporangium sp.
ATGAGCCCGCCGCGCATCGAGGAGGTCGCCCGGTCCCTGGGCAGCGCACCGCTGACCGTGCTGCGCCGCGTCACGATCCCGCTCGCCGTCCCGGGGATCGCCGCGGGAACCGCCCTGGTCATGCTGACGATCATGAAGGAACTGCCCGCGACGCTGCTCCTGCGCCCCACCGGCGCCAACACCTTGGCCACCAGCCTGTGGACCGAGACCGGTGTCGCCGCCTACGCCGCTGCCGCGCCGTACGCGCTCGCCCTCGTCCTGCTCGCCGTGCTGCCCACGCTGTGGCTCATGCGGGCGCAGGGACGATTCACCGCAACGGAGGACCTGTGAGTGAGGTAAAGCTCTCTGGCGTGTCGAAGGCCTTCGGCTCGACGACCGCGCTGGCCGACGTGGACCTGACCGTGTCCTCGGGCGAGCTGACCGCGGTCCTGGGGCCGTCCGGCTGCGGAAAGACCACGCTGCTGCGGATCGTCGCCGGGTTCATCCGCCCCGACCGGGGTCGGGTGGAGATCGATGGTCGCGCCGTCGTCGACGAGCTCACCGTCGTCCCGCCCGAGCGGCGAGGCGTGGCCGTCGTGCCGCAGGAGGGCGCGCTCTTCCCGCACCTGGACGTCGCCCGGAACGTCGGCTATGGGCTGCCCCGCTCGGGTCAGAGTCGGCGGCGGGTCGACGAGATGCTCGGGCTCGTCGGCCTCGCCGGACTCGGCACGCGCCGGCCTGACCAGCTGTCCGGGGGTCAGCAGCAGCGGGTCGCCCTCGCCCGGGCGCTCGCCCCCAGCCCGCGGGTCGTCGTGCTCGACGAGCCGTTCTCCGCCCTCGACGCCGGCTTGCGCGCCCAGGTCCGCGAAGAGGTCAGCCAGGTGCTGCGGGCCATCGACGCCACCGCGATCATCGTCACCCACGACCAGGAGGAGGCCCTGTCCATGGCCGACTCCGTCGCCGTCATGGAGGCGGGCCGGCTCGTCATGCACGGCAGCCCGACCGAGGTCTACTACCGACCCGTCGACCTCGACGTCGCCCGGCTCGTCGGTGACCTCGTCGAACTGCCCGGCACGAAGGCCGGCCACACGGTCGAAACGGTCCTCGGCCGGCTCCCCATCCACGGCAGCGTGCTGCCCGCCGACGGCCCGGTCGTCGCCGTCGTCCGTCCGGAGCAGATCCGGGTCGATGCCCGGGTCGAGCGCGGAGCCACGGGCGCCCACGTCGATGACGTCAGCTTCTTCGGCCATGACGCCCTGGCCCGCCTGACCGTCCGCTCCGGCGAGGTCCCGATCCGAGTCCTGGCCCGCACGGTCGCACCGCTCCAGCGCGGCGACGACGTCGCCATCCGCGTCATCGGCCCGGCCCTCGTCTACCCGGCCTGACCCATCGATCGAGTGAACAACTTTCGGGTCGTTCTGGACGTGTCCCTCCCCGAAAGCTGTTCACTCGATCGCGCGGCGAGGCGGGGTGTCGAGGGTGCGGCCTACTCGAGCCATTCGGTGACGAACTCGTCGTTGGCGTGAATGTGCACGGCCTCGTAGCCCTCCGGGCCGGTCCGGAAGCGGTGCGGCGTCTGCGCTGGGACCACGAGGATCTGGCCGGCCCGTCCCACGACCTGCCGCGCGTCATCGCCGGCACCGACGGTGAACGTCGCCGAGCCACGGCGGATGATGAACGTCTCCGCGTACGGGTGCCGGTGCAGGCGCGGACCGACGCCCTCCTTCGTCGTGGACTCGAGGATGATCGAGATAGCCGCGCCGCCGGGCAGCCGCTCGTAGTTCTCGGTCCACTCCTCGCCGTCCTCGCGGCCGTCGGAGCGGGTGATGAGGGTCTCCATCGCTTCGTGCCTCCCTCGGGTCTGCGGCTGGTTCGTGCCAACCTCTCACCGCTGCGTCGACCGGCTCCACCGTTTTTCGACACAACCACCCGCTTGCCGGCTGCTCGGTCGTGCTGCAGCAGGCACCACGACGACGCGGCAAGCGGGGGTGTTGCGGGGGAGGGGGACGGCGCGTGACGAGAGGCAGGCCATGGGAGCCGGCCCAGCGGCATACGTGAAAATGGGGTCCGCAAAGCATGGGAGGATTGGCGGGATCCCACTGTCCACCCCAGACCCCCTCTGCGAGGTTCTTCCCACCGTGTCGCCCATGGCCCGCTCCGCGTTGGCGCCCCACGCAACGCCGCCGGACCTGATCCGCAACTTCTGCATCATCGCGCACATCGACCACGGCAAGTCGACCCTCGCCGACCGGATGCTCCAGCTGACCGGTGTGGTGGAGGCGCGCCAGATGCGGGCGCAGTACCTCGACCGGATGGACATCGAGCGCGAGCGCGGCATCACGATCAAGAGCCAGGCGGTGCGGATGCCCTGGGCCCTGGAGAGGGACGGGGCCGAGACCACCTTCGCGCTGAACATGATCGACACGCCCGGCCACGTCGACTTCACCTATGAGGTGTCGCGCAGCCTCGCCGCGTGCGAGGGCGCGGTGCTGCTCGTCGACGCCGCGCAGGGGATCGAGGCGCAGACCCTCGCCAACCTTTACCTGGCGATGGAGAACGACCTCACGATCATCCCGGTCCTCAACAAGATCGACCTCCCCGCCGCGCAGCCGGAGAAGTACGCGGAGGAGCTGGCCAAGCTCATCGGCGGCGACCCCGCCGACTGCCTCCGCGTGTCCGGCAAGACCGGTGAGGGGGTCGAGCCGCTGCTCGACCAGATCGTCGCCCAGGTCCCGCATCCCGTCGGTGACTCGGACGCACCCGCCCGGGCCATGATCTTCGACAGCGTCTACGACTCCTATCGGGGCGTGGTCACCTACGTCCGGGTCATCGACGGAAAACTGACCCCGCGCGAGCGCATCCTCATGCTCTCCACCCGGGCCACCCACGAGCTGCTCGAGATCGGCGTGTCCTCACCCGAGCCGAAGCCGTCGGCGGGGCTCGGCGTCGGTGAGGTGGGCTACCTCATCACCGGCGTCAAGGACGTGCGGCAGTCGCGTGTCGGCGACACCGTGACCAACGCGAGCAAGCCGGCGTCGAGTGCGCTCGCGGGCTACGCCGACCCCAAGCCGATGGTGTTCTCCGGG
>DASUQN010000056.1:0-6464 GCA_036280515.1 Intrasporangium sp.
GGTAATCGTAGGCACGTGACCCACGCGTTATCAAGCCAATACGAGAACTTCGGCGCGTCGTGGCGAGCCCCGAGCCGGTGACCTGCGCAAACGCCACACCAGCCCCATCTGCCCCGAGGCCACCTCGAGGCACACCTGAGAGTGCCGGATGCCGCCTCAGTCGAGGTAGGACCACACCAGGATCATCACGATCGCCGGCACGGCGCCGAAGGCCGCCCAGCCCAGCGCCCACTCGATCCTCGTGCCGAGATCGGGCGGCGTCGCAGTCGACCAGCCGAGGAGCAGCGACCCGAGCAGCCACCCCGACCCAACCACAGCCACCGCGGTGCCGGACACCAGGGGTCGGCCGTCCTCGTCCTTCATCTGCGCTCCTCCGTCATGGTGCGGTCCCGTGCGCTCAGCCCGCTGCCCTGCGCAGGCTGAGAAGCGGACAGGGAGCTCCGGGCCACACCCGCTGCTCCGGTCTGCCGGCGACGATCGCGGCCAGGTTGTGCTCGCTCGTGGTTCCCTCGTCGGTGTAGTCGCTGTGCAGGAACGAGCCCATGAGCAGTTGGTTGGTCGACCCGGGCTTGAGCGCGCACGTGGCCGACAAGATCGCCACGCCGGGGATGTCGCGCGGGTCGCGACCGTGCCACCCGGTGTGGGCAATGGGGTCCGTTGGCGCGGCCAGCACGTTGAGCGCGCCGGGCTTGAGACCCGCGTCCGCCAGCGAGTGGAGCGCCGTCCCCGGCGAGCCGAAGAGCGCGACGTCATCCATCTGCATGACGTGCTGCAGCGCGAACCCCGCCACGACGGAGCCGTACGAGTGCGCCCACAGGGCCTGATGAGGAGGGTCGTCGCGACTCGCCGTGATGCCGTTGGTGAAGGATGCGAGATCATCCGCCCACTCCCTGGCGAGGTCGTCACGCAGGACCGACCTGTTGCCCAGAGCGCCGTCCCGCCATTGCGGGGCCGGGTACCCCATCCACAGCACGATCGCCGCATCGGCCGCGTTCCCTGATCCCCGGGTCTGCGTCTGAGCCAGCTTCCCGAGGCCCACAAACCGCTCGTCGAACGTGAGCAGGTCCTTGTGCGGGCTCGTCGACAGCCCACCGATGTACGTTGCCACGTGGCCGGCGCGGTCGACGTTCCCGACAGTGGTGACGGCCCGGACAACGGGCCCCGTGATGTCGACGAGCAGCAGGTGCCTCGTCACGCCGTCCCGCTTGCCGAGGACGGCGTCGATGGCCGCGATCGACGCCACCCTTTCCCACGCCACGACGTCGGTGTGCCGCGCCCGGGGGCCGGCCCGTCGCAGCTGCTCCGCGGCCTCGACCCGCGCCCGGGCCAACAGCTTGAGGTTCGCCTGGTGACGGTCCCACGCCGGGATCCCGTCACGCGGCCCCACCCACTCCGGGTGATGGCCGATCGCCCACCGGCGTTCGGCCACGGTCAGGCTCCGCCACCACGCTGCGTTGGCGAAGGCGCCATCCGGATGGCCGCCCGCGCCCTCGGGCGGCGGCGGCACGACGCCAAGGTCGTCACCCACTCCTGCGGCGAGCTGGTGCGAGGCGGCACCGAGAAGCGCGCGATGGACCTCGACGTCGGTGGCCTCGGCCACCCGCACCGCTTCGTCGAGGCAGCGTCGCACCTCATCCACCATCAGGGCGTCGAGCCTGCCCACGTGCGCATCCATGGTGGGGTCGCCGGTGTGCCACCGATGCGGCACATGCACCAAACCGAGGTCATCGGTCCACGCACCCCGATCCGACGCCATGCGCTCGGCCCGACGCACCAGCGCCCCGCAGGCCTCCATTCGGCCAGCCAGGCCATGCAACACGGCCGCCGTCGCAGCCAACCGAACCGCCACGTCAGCGAGCGCAGCGAGCACCCCGACCTGGCGTGCCGCCGCCGCGACCGCGGCAGGCCCGGTCCACGAGTCCCCCGCCGCCCGGGCCCGCAGCACCGCGTCGGTGGCGACGATGACGCGGCGCCGCTGCGCCTCGAGTCGCTGGGCCACCTCCAGCACCACGGACGATCGGAAGGCTCGGATGTGCCTGACCCTGATCTCCGGCATCACGGCTCCCCGCCCCGCCCGGACAGGGCTCGCCGGGCGATCTCCTCCACCGCGGCATACGACTCCCCCGCCGCCGCCAGCCCGTCCCCAACCTGCTCGAGCCCGAGCCGGACCCGGAGCAGGCGGTCACTCCACGCCTCGCCGAGCTCCCGGATCGCCGCGGCTGTCAGCCCTCCGGGGAACGCCGACGCCAGCGGCGCCATCGCTCCGGGTACGTCGACGCCCGCCATCGCGCCGACCGCCTGGCCGTACCCCGCCGAGTCGCGGCCGAGCGCCTCGGGCTCCACGCCAAATCTCATCTGCAGACTCCTCCCAGCCCCATCTCGACGAGGCTAGGAAGAACCCACGGATCGCCCTTCCGACTTCTCCACAGGCCACGCGTCCCACGGCTCTCACGTCACGGAAACACCAGTCCGACAAGCAGAAACGCCGCACCAAGGTCACTTGTGTGACCGAGGTACGGCGCCCTGGGTGCATCCGGCGGGGTCGAAGCGCCGGCACACCAGCCGCCGAAGGTGGAGCCAACGCGGCCGATCGGGGACTCAGCGGGCGGCTGTGACCGAGCTGAGCGGCATACGACTGATGGGTGGGATCACGGATCAGGGATCACGAGAGTCTGGCCCGCGTGCACGTGGGAGGTGGACAGGTTGTTGGCGAGCTGGAGCTCGACGATGCCGTCGGTGATCGGCAGCTGCGGCAGCTCCCGTGCCGAGATCTCCGACAGCGTCTGGCCCGCCTCGACCGTGATGGAGCGCGGCGCCCCCGCGGCCGACGCGAGCCGGCCGGCGAGGACCAGCGCGAGCAGCGATACCGCCACGGCCACGAGGAGGGCCACCACCAGTCGCCCCCGACGAGTCAGGCGATACGCCGGCTCTGACGCCGGCTGGGGCACGAGCACGAGCCGCGGCCGGGCGGCCGGGGTCGGCCGGGTGGCGGGAAACTGCAGAACCTGTGCGCCCATCATGTCCTCCTCCGCACGAACGCCTGTTCGATAGAACGTCTGTACGATTTTCTAGCACGCGGTCCGGGCAATGTCGAGAGACACGTCGAACAAATGTTTGGCATCTGTGTTCGAACCCCATAGGCTTCATCCACAACAGCCACCCCACCAGTCACCACCGACAGTTGGGTCTGTGACAGCCTGAGACGAGTCGCCAGCAACCACCGAACGAGCGCCAGAGCGAGCACAAAGAAGGGGATCACCATGGGCGTGACCGAGCTTCCCGACCGCCACAAGGGGGACGGCCTCACCGTTCGCCAACGTCGCGTCCTCGAGGTGATCCGCAACTCGGTCGACCGACGCGGCTACCCGCCCAGCATGCGTGAGATCGGCGATGCCGTCGGCCTCGCCAGCCCGTCAAGCGTCTCCCACCAGCTCAACGCCCTCGTCGCCAAGGGCTACCTGCGGCGCGACCCCAACCGCCCTCGCGCCATCGAGATCGTCTCGCCGGACGCACCGGCCGATGCGACCGGCTACCGCGGCCGCGGCGGCAGGGTCACGGGCTTCGACGTCGACACCAGCGAGCAGCACGACCCCGAGACGGACTCGGGCGATGCCAGGCCGGCGGCCGCCTACGTGCCGCTGCTGGGGCAGATCGCCGCGGGCGTGCCGATCATCGCCGAGGAGGTCGTCGAGGACGTCTTCCCGCTGCCGAAGCAGATCGTCGGCGAGGGCAACCTCTTCCTCCTCAAGGTCGTCGGCGACTCGATGATCGAGGCGGCCATCTGCGACGGCGACTGGGTCGTCGTTCGCCAGCAGCCGACGGCCGACAACGGCGACATCGTCGCGGCCCTCCTCGACAACGAGGCGACGGTGAAGACCTTCAAGCGCAAGGACGGACACGTCTGGCTGCTGCCGCACAACTCCGACTTCTCCCCCATCGACGGCGACCACGCGACCGTCCTCGGCAAGGTCACCGCCGTCCTGCGTCGCGTGTGAGCCACCACCAAGGGCGCCGTATGCCGCTGAGCCGGCTCCCCGCCCAAGGTGCACTACCGCTCGGGGTGCGTAGCTCGTCGGGCAACACCAGACTCTGAACCGTCACCAGACTGTCGCGCTCGGAGGGCGCCATGAGGCAGAGTCACGAAGCCGTTGTGCTCAACACCTACCGGTACCTGCGGTTGGCGACGATCCCCCTGCTGCTGATGTTGCTCATCTCCGTGGCCCTCGAGTCGCTGCGAGGCGAGCCATGCCTGCTCGGGTCGATCAGTGCGTACTACCACACGCCGGCCAGAGGGGCCTTCATCGGCGGCCTCTTCGCGGTCGGGGCATGTCTCATCGTCTACAAGGGCAACGACCCGCTCGAGGACGTGCTGCTCGACTTCTCCGGGTTCATGGCCTTCGTGGTCGCGCTCGTGCCGACGACGGTGGACAGCTCCTGCGGCACGAAGTACCCGGCGCAGAACCTTGATCTCACCGCCGCGGCCGTGCGCAACAACATCACCACGCTCCTCATCGCGACGGCTCTCGCCGTCGTCGCGAGGTGGTGGCTCGTGCAGCGGGACCGCCGCCGCGCGCAGCGTCAGGACGACGTCGAGCTGCCCATGCAGCCCGACCCCGACACTGCTCCTGCCCAGAACGGCACGGTCCTGGGGTGGGCACGGCTCGCGTCCCGGGTGTGCCTCACGATCCTCGTGATCGAGCTCAGCCTCTTCCTGTTCTGGCCGGACACCTTCAAGGAGGTCAGCCACGGCGTTGCGGCCGTGACCATGGTCCTCGGTGTCATCGGGGTCATGGTCGCCAACGCCCTCGGGCTCAACCGACTCAAGAGCGGTGCCGACCGACCCGAGGTGCGCACCTGGGTGATGCGCTACAGCATCGTGGCGGCCGTGATGATCATCCTCCTTGGCGCGACCGTGGTCGCCCACCTGGCCGGCATCGCCCAGAACTACCTGATCCTCATCCTCGAGGTCGTCGTCATCCTCACCTTCCTCGTCTTCTGGGGCCTGCAGACCGCCGAGCTGTGGGACCACCCGACTCGCGAGGACAAGATGATCGACGAGGGCTACGCGCAGGCAGCAACACACATCATCCCGTTCGAGCGTTTCTCGCCTCCGCGCGCTCCCAAGGCGTGACGGGTCAGCCAACCGGAAGTACCGGCGCTGGTCGGCCAGCTCAGGCTTGGGGATCCGTGGACTTCCGGTTGGTTGACCCATCGACGTGCCCGGGCCACGGCTCAGGCCAGGATGGGCTCGCTCCGCAGGGACGCCAGCCAGAAGGGAGCTGCATCGCCGTACTCGGCCAGCTCCTCATCGGTGAGCGTCGCGCAGACGCGCAGCCACGACTCAGCCCGCCCCAACCGGCCGAGCTGCAGCGCAGCCGGAAGAGCCGACCACAGCTGCGTCGATGGCGCGACGTCGCCCCACACCTCGAGTCCTGCGTCAGCGACCTTGCGGAGCCGAGCGTCGTCGTTCGTCGCCTCGAAGCGGTGCGCCAGGATGTTGAGGGGGATCATCAGCGCACTCAGCGGGTGGGCGAGCACGGCATCGCCGAAGTCGAAGAAGCGCAGCCGCCCTTCGGGTGAGGCAAAGACGTTGTTGGCGTGAAGGTCGTTGTGCACCAATGCGTCTGGCAGGTCGAGGGCCGTCAGCCGCTCGACCCAGTCTGTCACCGTCGGAACCAGAGCCTTGAGCGCGGAAGCGTCATCGTCGGGGAGGCGCCGCGGGTCACCGACTGGCAGCCCGTTCAGCTGCTCCGTGCGAACGACCACGTAGTCCGCGGCGTCCGCGGTACGCATCGTCGTGATGCCGGCGCCGACGAGGCGGTCCTCGGCCCCGGTGAGGTCCCGCTGGAGCGACATGGCGTGCGCCACGACGCGGCACCACGCGTCCACGTCGTCGGGAGCGATCGTCTCCGCGAGCACGCGCCCCTGGTCGGGGACGAGGTGAAAGCCTCGGTCCGGGTCGATCCCGACGACCGGGATGACCCGGTCGGGAGACAGCTCATCCAGGACCTGTAGGAGGTGCGCCTCGAACTTCTGGTGCTTGCAGTTCTGCTTGGCCCAGTAGTCGACGCCGTCGCTCCCGCGAGCCCGCCACACCGTGGACCAGGGCCGCAGCAGCACCTGCTCCAGCGCCACCACGTCAACGCCCTGCTGCCCGAGCACCTCGGCGACCCATTCCCGTAGCTCAGCTTCGAAGGCCGCCGAGGCCCAGTGAACCGATGGCCCCGGCCCCGAAGCCGGAAGGGTCGAGTACCAGCGGTGGTCAGCCCCCGTGTCCAAGTGCCTCTCCCAACGTGTCAAGAGTCGCCCCGAGCGGGGCGTGCAACCGGATCGTCGCCTCAGCATCACCCCGGGTCGCCGACCTCGTCACGATGGCGACCGGCACCCCGATCCGGGCCGCGTGCCGCACGAAGCGGTAGCCGCTCATGACCGACAGCGATGATCCGAGTACCAAGACTGCCCCA
>DASUQN010000057.1:0-3881 GCA_036280515.1 Intrasporangium sp.
CGTCGAGGCGTCGTGCTCGATCACAGGGGCCCAAGGACCTCCGTCGCGTCGGCGTGGAGCTCGAGAGTCTTCAGCACGGTGAGGAGCTGGCGCTCCTCGTAGCGGAAGTGGCTCTCCATGATCGCTGCTACCCCCTCGAGGTGTCCGTGCAGCTCGCCGGGCGACGCTGCCCGGTCGAGAGCGGCGCGCAGCTGCCCAAGCAGGTGCGCGATCATCGAGTGGTCCTGCTCCAGCTTCCGGAGCACTGGACCCAGGTGCGGGTGCGCCGCCTCGATGGCCGGGAAGAGCGTGCGGTCCTCCCCCTCGTGGTGGCCATCGAGCGCGGCACAGAACCCACGGCAGTACAGCAACAGGTCGCTTGAGAGGTCTGCGCCGGCTGTCCCGTTCTTCAGCGCATCGCGGGTCAGGTCCAGGGCACTACGAAGGCGGGCATGAACCCGGCGCAGCTCCTGGCTCCAGGCGACGAGCCTGATCGTCTCGCGGTCAGTCACGTGGCTCAGGCGTCGTAGTCGAGTGAGACGTCGTCGGTCACGGGGTGGCTCTGGCACGTGAGGACCATGCCGGCCGCGACCTCGTCCTGCTCGAGGGCGTAGTTCCGATCCATCCGCACCTCCCCGGAGACGAGCCTGGCCCGGCACGTGCCGCAGACGCCGTTCGTGCACGAGAAGGGCGCATCGGGCCGCAGCCGGAGCGTCGCGTCGAGGATCGTCTCGTCGCGGCTCGGCATGGGCACCACGGTCGTGCGCCCGTCGAGGTTGACCGTCACCGTCGCCTCGGGCGGCGCTCCCTCGTCGATGACGACCTTCCGCTTCGGCCCGGTGCCGTCGTCGACGTGGAAGATCTCGTGGTGGATGTGGTGCGGACCGACGCCACGCTCCGCGAGCAGTGCCTCGGCCGCAGTCACCATCCCGAAGGGTCCGCACAGGTACCACTCGTCCACGGACTCGATCGGCACGAGGGTGGCGAAGATCCGCTCGAGCCGCTCCCGGTCCAGCCGCCCACTGAAGAGCTCGACGTCCTGCACCTCGCGGGAGAGGACGTTGACGAGGTGGAAGCGCCCCGGGAAGCGGTTCTTGAGGTCCTCGAGCTCCTCGAGGAACATGATCGAGCTCGTCCTCCGGTTGCCGTAGAGCAGCGTCACGCGCGAGCCCGGCTCCTCCTCGAGCGCCGTCGAGAGCAGGGACATCACCGGCGTGATGCCGGAGCCCGCCGCAATCGCGAGGTGATGCCGTATGCCGCTGGGCCGGGTCGCGCACGTGAAGCTGCCCAGAGGGGTCATGACCTCGAGAACATCCCCGGCGGCCACGACGTCGTTGAGCCAGTTCGACATCCGTCCCTCGGGGACCCGCGCGGCGGCGACGCGCAGGGTGCGGCTCGCGGCGGCGGCTCCGCGTGACTGACAGATCGAGTAGGACTGCCGGACCTCCTCGCCGTTGATGGTGGCGCGCAGCGTGAGGTGCTGGCCCGGCTCGAACCGGTACTCGTCGGCGAGCTCGGGCGGGACGGCGAAGGTGATGGCGACGGACTCGTCGGTGAGCCGCTCCACGTCGGCGACGGTCAGGTCGTGGAAGCGCGCTCGGTGGCGGGCGGGAGCGCCCTCGGTGGTGAGGTCGGTCATTCAAAGGGCCTTGAACTCGTCGAAGGGCTCACCGCACGCGTTGCACCGGCGCAGGGCCTTGCACGCGGTGGACCCGAAGTGGGCGATCTCCGTCGTGTCGTCCGAGCCGCATCGCAGGCAGCTGACGACGTGCCGCTGGAGCTGGACGGCGACGGGACCACGGCCCTCCCCCTCGGGGACCGGTCCGGGCGGCGCGATGCCGAAGCCCTCGAGCGCGGCACGACCCTCCTCGGTCATCCAGTCGGTCGTCCACGCCGGGGACAGCTGGGTCCGCACCTCGGCTCGGTAGCCGTGGGCCTCGGCCTCCCAGCGGATCCGGTCGGTGATCGCCGCCATCGCGGGGCAGCCGGAGTACGTCGGGGTGATGGTCACGGCGATGGCCCGCGCGTCCCGGTCGACGTCCACGTCGCGCAGGATTCCGAGGTCCGCGATGGAGATCACCGGGATCTCCGGATCGGGGATCCGTGAGATCGCCTCAGTCACGGCGGCTTCCGTCGACAGCGACGCCATTCGGATCACCATGTCGCACCTGGGTGGGAGCGCGCGATGTGCTGCATCTCCGCGAGCAGGTAACCCATCGGCGTCGAGTGGATCCCGGCACGTCCGCCCCGGGAGCGCCACGTCGGGTCGTCCGGCAGTGTCAGGGTCGCCTGTTCGACGACGGCACCCACAGTGGCGACGACCGGGTCGTGCATCGACGACGGAAGGACCCCGATCCTGGTCTTCGCAGCCGCCACCGACGCGTCGTCGTCGAAGAAGAGCTCAGGCAGGTACGGCAGCACCCACTCGAGGCCCGCCTGCATCCGGCGGTGCGACTCCTCGGTGCCGTCACCGAGCCGCACGACCCACTGGGCCGCGTGGTCGAAGTGGTAGCGGACCTCCTTGAGCGCCTTGCCGGCCACCCCGGCAAGGACGCCGTCGCTGGAAGCGAGCAGAGCGGCATACAACTGCTTCTGGTATGCGGAGAACCACAGCAGCCGCGCCATCTCCTGCCCGAAGTCACCCCGCTCCTGCTCGACGAGGTGGACGTTGCGCCAGTCCCGCTCGTCCCGCATCATCGCGAAGTCGTCCTCGCTCCGGCGCGTGCCGTCCAGCGACCCGACGTAGGGGTAGAGCCCTCGCGCCTGTCCGAGCAGGTCGAGCGCGATGTTGCCGAGCGCCATGTCCTCCTCGAGCTGCGGGGCGTTGGTCATCCACTCGCCCAGCCGCTGCGCGTAGACCATCGCATCATCAGCCAAGCCGAGCAGGTACGCGGCAACAGAGTCCTCGGGCATCACAGGTACTCGACGTCCTCGGGCACCTCGTAGAACGACGGGTGCCGGTAGACCTTGTCGGCCGCGGGGTCGAAGAACGAGTCCTTCTCCTCCGGACTGCTCGCGACGATGTCCGAGGCGCGGACGACCCAGATCGAGACGCCCTCCTGGCGTCGGGTGTAGACGTCGCGACCGTTGCGCAGCGCCATCTGGGCGTCCGGCGCGTGGAGCGAACCGACGTGGACGTGCGAGAGCCCTCGCTTGCCGCGGACGAACACCTCCCAGAGGGGCCAGCTCCTCTCGGCGGGCCCGGAGACGGGTTCGCTCACGCGGCACTTCCCTTCAGCTCGTCGGCGTGCTTGCTGGCGTAGGCGTTGGCGGCCTCGCGCACCCAGGCGCCCTCCTCGTGGGCGCGGCGGCGGTGGACGATCCGCTCGGCGTTGCACGGACCGTCACCGCGCAGGATGCGCCAGAACTCGTCCCAGTCGATGGGACCGAAGTCGTAGTGGCCGCGCTCCTCGTTCCACCTCAGCTCCGGGTCGGGCAGGACGATGCCGAGCTTCTCCGCCTGCGGCACCATCATGTCGACGAACTTCTGGCGCAGGTCGTCGTTGCTGAACCGTTTGATCCCCCACGCCATCGACTGGGCCGTGTGTCCGCCCTTTGCGGCCTCACCGGTGTCGGGCGGGCCGAACATCATCAGCGCCGGCCACCACCAGCGGTTGGCCGCGTCCTGCGCCATCGCCTGCTGCGCCTCGGTGCCGCGCATGAGGTTCCACAGGATCTCGAAGCCCTGGCGCTGGTGGAACGACTCCTCCTTGCACACGCGGATCATGGCGCGGGCGTAGGGGCCGTAGGAGCACCGGCACAGCGGCACCTGGTTCATGATCGCGGCACCGTCGACGAGCCAGCCGATGGCGCCGCAGTCGGCCCACGTCAGCGTCGGGTAGTTGAAGATCGACGAGTACTTCTGCTTGCCGTTGTGCAGCCGGTCGAGCAGCTCGGCCCGG
>DASUQN010000058.1:0-2083 GCA_036280515.1 Intrasporangium sp.
CGCAACCCGCTGCAGACGATCCCCCTTCTCGACGCGATCAACGAACACCGCTTCGACGGCGTGTTCGGTGGCGGGCGACGCGACGAGGAGAAGGCGCGCGCCAAGGAGCGCATCGTCAGCCTGCGCGACGAGTTCGGCCAGTGGGACCCCAAGAACCAACGCCCCGAGCTGTGGAACCTCTACAACACGCGACACAGGCCGGGCGAGCACGTGCGCGCCTTCCCGATCAGCAACTGGACGGAGCTGGACGTCTGGCGCTACATCGAGCGCGAGGACATTCCGCTCGCTCCGCTGTACTACGCGCACGAGCGCGACGTCTTCCAGCGCGACGGCATGTGGCTCGCCGTCGGGCCGTTCTCGCAGCCCCGCGAGGGCGAGGCCGTCGAGCGGCGCGTCGTGCGCTACCGGACCGTCGGTGACATGTCCTGCACGGGCGCGGTGCTGTCGCCGGCCGCGACCAACGCCGAGATCGTCGCCGAGGTGGCCGTCTCCACGCTGACCGAGCGGGGCGCCACTCGGGCGGACGACCGCCTCTCCGAGGCGGCCATGGAGGACCGCAAGAAGGAGGGGTACTTCTGATGACCACCACGATTCCGTATGCCGCTGGGCTCGCTGACGGCACCCTGCTGCGTCTCGCGACGGCTGGGTCCGTCGACGACGGCAAGTCGACCCTCGTCGGGCGGCTGCTCCACGACACGAAGTCGGTGCTGTCGGACCAGCTGGCGGCGGTCGAGCGGGTCTCGCGCGACCGGGGCCTGGCGGCCGCAGACCTGGCGCTGCTCACCGATGGGCTCCGCGCCGAGCGCGAGCAGGGGATCACCATCGACGTCGCGTATCGCTACTTCGCCACGCCGCGGCGGTCGTTCGTGCTGGCCGACTGCCCCGGCCACGTCCAGTACACGCGAAACACGGTGACGGGATCATCGACCGCCGACGTCCTCGTGCTGTTGGTAGACGCACGCAAGGGTGTCCTGGAGCAGACCCGACGGCACCTGGCCGTGGCCGCGTTGCTGCGAGTGCCGCACGTCGTCGTGGCGGTGAACAAGATCGACCTCGTGGGGTTTGCGCAAGACGTGTTCGAGCGCGTCGAGGCGTCGGTCCGGGCCGTGGCCCGAGAGCTCGGCGTCGTCGAGGCCCGCGCCATCCCCGTCTCTGCGCTCAATGGGGACAACATCGTCGAGCGGTCCCGCCGGACGCCGTGGTACTCGGGGCCGGCGTTGCTCGAACTGCTCGAGTCGCTGCCGCCGACCGACGACGTGTCGCGTGAGTCGTTCCGGCTGCCCGTCCAGCTCGTCGTCCGGCCCCAAGGGGCTGCGCTCGACGAGGCGCACCGGGACTATCGAGGGTATGCCGGTGCCGTGGCCTCCGGGGTCGTGCGCGTCGGCGACGAGGTCGTCGTCCTGCCGTCCGGGCAGCGGTCCCGAGTGGTCGGGATCGACCTGGGGTCGCGGACACTGGAGGAGGCCTTCGCCCCGCAGTCGGTCACGCTGCGCCTGGCGGACGAGATCGACATCTCGCGCGGCGACATCATCGCGGGGGTCGATGGGGCGCCGGAGCCGACGCAGGACCTCTCCGCGGTCGTGTGCTGGCTGGGAGACGCGCCGTTCCGGGCAGGGCAGCGGCTGCTGCTCAAGCACGGAGCCCGCACGGTCCAAGCCTTCGCCCGCAGCATCGAGGGAGTCCTGGACCTTGACGACCTCCATGCCGTGCCGGCAGAAGCCTTGTCGCTCAACGACATCGGGCGCGTGACGCTGCGGCTCGCGGCGCCGGTCCCGGTGGAGGACTACGCCGTGTCGCGTCGCGCCGGGTCCTTCCTGCTCATCGACGGGCACGACGGGAGGACCCTCGCCGCGGGCATGGTGGGGGCGACCCTGCCCTCGGGCGCACTGGCCCCGTCGATCCCAGAGGGCGACGAGGACTTCGACATCTGACCCAGCGACCTCCTCCAATCGAAAGAACAACTTCGGGGCGCTCCTCCGATCGAAGGAACACCTTTCGGTCCCGAAGTTGTTCTTTCGATTGGGAGGCGGGCCACGGGCGATCCTTACTCGGAGCGTGACGCGGACCGCTCGATGGCAGCGAG
>DASUQN010000059.1:0-10508 GCA_036280515.1 Intrasporangium sp.
CGAGCTGATCCACGCGATCCTGAAGGCGCCGGTCGATCTCCTGTACAACGGGGGCATCGGCACCTACGTCAAGGCCTCGTCGGAAACCCATGCCGACGTCGGCGACCGTGCGAACGACGCGCTGCGCGTCGACGGCCGCGAGCTGCGCTGCAAGGTCGTGGGCGAGGGCGGCAACCTGGGTGCCAGCCAGCTCGGCCGGATCGAGGCCGCGCTGGCGGGCGTCCGGATCAACACCGATGCCATCGACAACAGCGCTGGGGTCGACACGTCCGACCATGAGGTCAACATCAAGATCCTGCTCACTGAGCTGACCCGCTCCGGCGAGCTGACCATGAAGCGGCGCAACGCTCTCCTCGCCTCGATGACCGACGAGGTGGCCGAGCAGGTCCTTCGCGACAACTACGAGCAGAACGTCCTGCTGGGCAACGCCCGGGCCCAACAGCATGCGATGCTTCCGGTCCACGGACGGCTGATCCAGTTCCTCGAGGAGCACGGCGACCTCGACCGCACCTTGGAGTTCCTGCCGAGCGAGGCCGAGATCGCGCGGCGGCAGAAGGACGGCAAGGGGCTGACCTCACCGGAGTTCGCCGTGCTCGTCGCCTACGCGAAGCTGTACCTCAAGGACCATCTGACCAACTCGTCGCTGCCCGATGACCCCTGGTTCGCCAGAACGCTGGCGGAGTACTTTCCCAAGCCGTTGCGACGCAAGTTCGCCGAGCAGATCGAGTCCCACGCGCTGCGGCGCGAGATCATCACGAACGCGGTGGCCAACAGCGTGGTCAACCGTGGCGGCATCACGTTCGCCTATCGAGCGGTGGAGGAGACCGGCGCGTCACCCGAGCAGGTGTCTCGCGCCTACGTCGTGTGCCGCGAGATCTTCGACCTCGCCGGCTACGTGGCCAAGGTCGAAGCGACGGACAACGTCGTCAGCACCGCTGCCCAGACGAGCCTCTACCTCGAGTTCCGGCGGCTCCTCGACCGGGCGGTCCGCTGGTTCCTGACGACGCGGCCGGCCACGCTCGACATCGCCGCCGAGGTGACCCGGTTCCGTCCGGGCATCGCGTCCCAGGCAGGTCGGATCCCGGAGCTGCTGCAGGGACGGGAGCAGGCTCGGTTGCTCTCCCGGGCGCGCGACTTCGAGGGCAAGGGGATTCCACGCGACCTCGCGCTCACCGCAGCGTCGTTGCTGGACACGTACTCGCTGCTCGACTGCATCGAGATCGCGGAGGACACCGGAGAGCGGCTCGACCAGGTCGCCAACGTCTACTTCCAGACCTCGGACACCTTCTCCATCGATGCGATGCTCACCCGGGTCACCTCGCTGCCCCGCGAGAACCGCTGGGACGCGATGGCTCGCGGTGCACTGCGAGACGACCTGTACGCGGTCCTCGACGTGCTGACGCGCTCGGTCCTCGAGGTGAGCGAGCCGGGGAGCCCGGCGGCCGACCGGCTTGCGCAGTGGTCCGAGATGAACGCAGACGCGCTCGAGAGGGCACAAGCGGCCCTGGGGGGGATCGAGCGGATGTCCTACGCGGGCATCGCCGCCCTCTCGGTCGCGCTCCGCACGCTGCGCACCGTGACGAAGCCCGCCTTGCCCACCGTGGCCGAGGTGAGCCGGACGCCTGCGATCGAGCAGTCACCGGGCGATCGCCCTGCCGCGAAGTCGCGAGCCAAAACGAAGACCACGCCGACGAAGACACCGGGGAGGACGGCCAAGAACGAGACGTCGCCGCCCGCCAAGGCGCCCGCCAAGCGGGCTCGGTCGGCCCAGCCGGCCGCCTCGAAGTCGGCGGGCGCCAAGCAGGCAACGGTCGGAAAGGCCACAGCCCAGGCCCGGCCCACGCGCAGGAAGTCGTCCCGCTCGGCCAGTTGAGGCCCAGGACCGCCTGCGTCCTCCACCCCCAGAGAGGGAGGACGCAGGTGGGTCCGAGCCCAGCGGCATACGGCATGGTCTCCCGGCACGGTCGTCCGACACGACGCATAGGCTCACCCTGTGGCAACACTGAGCGAGCTCCTGCGCAGCCGGACCGCTCTCGGCGACGCCGAGGTCGAGTGGCTGCACCTGCTGGTTGGCGACTGGCAGCTGATTGCCGACCTGTCCTTCGCTGACCTCGTGCTGTGGGTGCGGCCAGCGACCGGCACGAGGGGCGCTGAGGGCCCTTGGGCGGCAGTGGCGCACGTGCGGCCGACGACCGGGCACCTCGTCTTCGTCGACGACCAGGTCGGCCGAACAGCCGATCACGACCACGTCGGCCCGCTGCTGGACGAGGCGGCAGCCGAGCAGCGCATCCTGCGCGTGCGGCAGGTGGAGGTGCCGAGCGACAACGGGCATCAGTCGGTGCGCGAGGAGTACATCCCCGTCGTCCGCGAGGGCAAGGTGGTCGCCATCGTCACCCGTCACACCAACCTCTGGACGACCCGCACCCCGAGCCGCCTCGAGATCACCTACCTCGCGACGGCTGACGCGCTCTGTCGTATGGTCTCGGCCGGCGAGTTCCCCCACAGCACCGCTCCCACCGGGCTGCGCCGTGGCGCTCCGCGAGTGGGAGACGGGGTCATCCGTCTCGACATCGACGGGATCGTCACCTACGCGAGCCCCAACGCCGTGTCGGCCCTGCACCGGCTGGGACACCTCGGGGAGGTCGTCGGCGCCAGCCTGGCCCAAGTCGTCACGGACAACATCCGGGAGTCCTATCCCGTCGACGAGGGGCTGCCCCTCGTCGTCACCGGCCGCCAGCCATGGCGCACCGAGGTGACCGGAGCCGGCACGACGGTGTCCATGCGGGCGATCCCGCTGACCGAAACGGGCCAGCGCTTCGGCGCGCTGGTGCTCCTACGCGACGTCGGGGAGCTGCGCCGTCGGGAGCGCGAGCTCATGACGAAGGAGGCGACGATCCGCGAGATCCACCACCGCGTCAAGAACAACCTGCAGTCGGTGGCGGCGTTGCTCCGGCTCCAGGCGCGTCGCGTCCCCGAGGGTGAGGCCAGGACGGCGCTCGTGGAGGCCGAGCGGCGCGTCGGGACGATCGCCATGGTGCACGACCAGTTGAGCCAGGGCTTCGACGAGTCGGTGGACTTCGATGCCATCGTCAAACGCGGCGTGCAGGCGATTGTCGACGTCTCCTCCAACGGAGCGCCGATCACCACGGCGCTCGAGGGATCGTTCGGCAGACTCCGCCCCGAGGACGCGACCGCGCGCGCGATGATCGTGAGCGAGCTGGTCCAGAACGCCATCGAGCACGGCCTCGGCGACGGCGGCGGGGAGATCCGCGTGCTTGTCGAGCGACTGAGCGACGAACGCGGCAGGCCGATGCTGGTCGTGTCGGTCGAGGATGACGGCACCGGGATCGATCCAGGACGGCCCCCCGGCTCCGGTCTGGGCACGCAGATCGTGCAGTCGCTCGTCGCGGACCTCCAGGGGCGGATCGCCTGGGAACCGGCGACGCCCCGCGGCACGCGGGCCCGGTTCACGGCGAGCCTGCGCCCGCTGACCTAGACCGACCTGGACGGGCCCGGACGGACCGACGGACCGGACGGACCTGGACACCGAGCACAGCAAAGCCCGGTGACGTAGGGGCACCGGGCTCCAGGGCGATGTCTCGCGAGGGTCAGCCGGCGCGGCGGGCTCTCGCATTCCGGCGCTTGAGGGCGCGGCGCTCATCCTCGCTCAGGCCACCCCAGACCCCGGCGTCCTGCCCGGTCTCCAGGGCCCACTTCAGGCAGGTGTCGATCACTGGGCAGGTCCGGCACACGGCCTTGGCCTCCTCGATCTGGAGGATGGCCGGACCCGTGTTCCCGATGGGGAAGAACAGCTCGGGGTCGGCATCCAGACAGGCAGCGCGGTCGCGCCAATCCATAAGGCTCGTGCTCCTTCATCAGTCGTTCGGCACCACAGGTGGCTGAATGGTGGTGCGGTTCTCGGCGCCAGCGTCGTTGTCGGAGCCATTACTCGTGGGATCTCGGGTGATCAGGGAAACACTCCCCTGACCAACGGAGACGCGCACGAATAGGTTCCGTACGCGTCGCTCGTTGTCACCAGTCGGTGTCAACCAGTGTGCTGAGGGGCCATGCCGTGGGCATGGCTTTGGGCGCAGATCACACCAAGAGCCGATCTTATCTGCAGTTCGCGTTCAGATCCATACCCACTTCGCGTCGACGTCCCGCCCGAGAGGTGTGATCCTGCGCGCACTAGGCTCGTCCGGGTGACCGAGCCGACGCACCCGATCGACCCCCCGAGCCCCGCCGGCGCTCCGTCGAAGCGTGCGCATGCTGCGCTCATCGCGGGCCTGCTCACCCTCGTCGAAGCCTTCATCGTGCTCGCCTTCGCCGGCTTCTACGTCTACGAGATCGCGCTCGGCGCCGAGGACTCGCTGACGACGGCGCTGACGTCGGCGGCCCTGATTCTCATCTTCGGCGTGGCGCTCCTGCTCGTGGCTCGGGGCTGGATTCGGGGGCAGCGGTGGCCACGGACACCGACCTTGTTGTGGAACGTCCTCCTGCTCCCGGTCGCCTGGTCGCTCCGCGACTCCGACCAGGCGCTCATCGCGGCGGGCGTCGCCGCTCTGGCCGTCGCGAGCATCGTGGCCGCGCTGGCGTCGCCGGCCCACTGGCTGGGGGAGCCGGGCTCGGAGGACTGACCGGTCAGGGGATCGCTCAGCTGATCCCGATCCACTCGTTCCATCCGTTGTGGAGCACGAGCCAGGCGATCAGCCCGTAACCCGCCTGCCCGGGATGCGCGCGGTCGGGGCTCGCGGCGAGATCCGCCATCCACTGGTCGTGGCTGACCAGTGGGCGGAAGCAGTCGACATAGGTGATCCCACGGCGCGCGCAGACGTCCGCCTGCGCCTCGGCCAGCGCCTCGATGCGGCGGTTGAGCTCCGCGTCCAGGGACGGGGTCAGGCCGACGACGAAGACACCGATCCCGGCGTTGGTCGCCTCGTCGATGACGTTGGCGAGGTTGAGCCGCGACCGCGCCAACGTCATGCCACTACGGATGTCGGCCGTGCCGAAGGACAGGATCAGCCGTCGCTCGGACCGGCCCTTCCAGCGTGGGTGGGCCTCGCCGGCCCAGCGCGCAACGACGTCGCCCGAGGTGCTGCCTCGGATCCCGAGGTTGTAGGCGGTGAGATCGAGGTCAGGGTGCTGCGTCCGTGCCACGACCCGGCCGACCCAGCCGAGGCCCTTCGGGTCCCCGTAGCCTGCTGTCGTCGACGCGCCCACGAAGACCATGCCGACGTCGCGGACGCCGCCGGCGACGGTGAACTCCGCAGTGGGGGAGAAGTACGGCTCCGGTGTGGACGGCTCGCCCAAGGTCGACTCGTCACCCCCAGCGGCGACGCGCGCGTCGGGTTCGCTGGACCGGGCAGGGGAGGGGTTCGTGGCCTGCCGCGTCCCGGCACCGTCGTCGAACCGGGTGTGAGAAGAGGGGTAGGCCGGCCCCATACCGAAGGTCGGGCGATCCGGATCGTGCGAGGAGTCGGTCACGTGGTCAGTCCTCGTCGTCGTCGAGCCGCGCCAACCAGGTCGCCAGACGGTCGATCGGCACCTCGAACTCGGGGTTGAGGTCGACGAACGTTCTCAGCTGCTCGGCGAGCCAGTCCAAGCTCACCTCGTCCGCGCCGCGCCGGCTGGCGAGCTCCTCGATGCCGCGGTCGGTGAAGTACACGTTTGGAGGGTATCGCGTGGGGTCCGCCGCGCCACGGAGGCTCGGCCGGTGCGCGAAAGGACCAGAGCTGCCGTATGCCGCTGGGCTCGGCCCCTGCCCGACGCCTCCTTCCGGGACCGTTCCGTCAACCTCCAGACGAGCGGTGTCAGCGACCGAAGGCGCGGTCCATGAGCTCTGCCTGCTCGATGGCGTGCTTCTTCGTCGAGCCGGTCGCGGGCGAGGCAGAGGCCTTGCGGGCGATGACGCGCCACGGTCGGGTCTCGCCGAGCTCGGAGAGATCCTCGTGGAGCCACTGCGCCATGAGCGGCCAGGCGCCCTGGTTGCGTGGCTCGTCCTGGATCCACACCAGCTCGGCGCCGGGGTAGCGCGCTGCCGCCTGCCGCATCTCCTCGAGCGGAATGGGGTAGAGCTGCTCCACCCGGATGATTGCCGTCGACGTGTCCTCACGCTTCGACCGCTCGGCGTCGAGCTCGTGCACGACCTTGCCTGAGGCGAAGAGGACGCGGTCGACGTTCTGCGTGACGCCCTCGTGGTCGGCCAGCACGGGCTGGAAGCCACCCTGGGTGAAAGCCTCGACAGGGCTGGCCGCGGCCTTGCTCCGCAGCATCGACTTCGGGGTGAAGACGACGAGCGGCGTGCGCGGGCGGGCGTAGGCCTGGCGCCGGAGCAGGTGGAAGTAGCTCGCCGCCGTCGACGGGAAGGCGACGGTCATGTTGTTCTCGGCGCACAGCTGCAGGTAGCGCTCGATCCGCGCCGAGCTGTGGTCCGGGCCCTGGCCCTCGTAGCCGTGCGGGAGGAGCAGGACGACCGAGCTGCGCTGGCCCCACTTCTGCTCGGAGCTGCTGATGAACTCGTCGACGATGGTCTGGCCGCCGTTCGCGAAGTCGCCGAACTGGGCCTCCCAGAGGACGAGCGCGTCTGGCCGCTCGACGGAGTACCCGTACTCGAAGCCCATGGCGGCGTACTCCGACAGGAGCGAGTCGTAGACCCAGAAACGCGCCTGGCCCTCGCCGAGGTAGAGCAGCGGTGTCCACTCCTCGCCCGTGCTCTTGTCGATGAGGACGGCGTGGCGCTGGACGAAGGTGCCGCGTCGGCTGTCCTGCCCCGCGAGGCGGACCGGCGTCCCCTCCTTGAGGAGGGTGCCGAACGCGAGCAGCTCGGCCATCGGCCAGTCGATACCGCCCTCGTGGACCATCTGGACCCGGCGGTCCGTCAGCTGCTTGAGCTTCTGGTGGATCGTGAAGCCCGCTGGCGGCTTGCCGAAGACTTCGCCGATCTGCACGAGGTGCTCGGCCGGCACTCCGGTCTGGGTCGAGGAGCGATGCGTTGCGCGGTCGTCGAGGACCTGCGCCGTCGGCTTCTCGAGGCCGGCGTTGTCGGGTACCTCGGTGTCGGGATCGGCGCCCCGTTGCTCCAGCTCGGCAGACTTCGCCGCCTCGCGCGTCTCGATGAAGACGCGCTCGAGCTGCTGCTGGTAGTCGCGCAGCGCAGCCTCGGCATCCTCGACGCTGATGTCGCCGCGGCCGATGAGGGACTCGGTGTACAGCTTGCGGACCGAGCGCTTCGCCTCGATGAGGTTGTACATCAGCGGCTGCGTCATCGAGGGGTCGTCGCCTTCGTTGTGCCCACGCCGGCGGTAGCAGATGAGGTCGATGACGACGTCCTTGTTGAACTCCTGCCGGAAGTCGTAGGCAAGCTCGGCGACGCGCACGCACGCCTCGGGATCGTCACCGTTGACGTGGAAGATCGGCGCCTGGATCATGCGCGCCACGTCAGTCGAGTAGACCGAGGACCGCGAGGAGCTCGGTGAGGTCGTGAAGCCGACCTGGTTGTTGATGACGATGTGGATCGTGCCACCAGTCCGGTAGCCGCGCAGCTGCGAGAGGTTGAGGGTCTCCGCGACGACGCCCTGGCCCGCGAAGGCTGCGTCGCCATGCATCAGGACAGGCAGGACGGTGAAGGACTCACCGGCCAGGTTGAGCCGGTCCTGCTTGGCGCGGACGATGCCCTCGAGCACCGGGTTGACCGCCTCGAGGTGCGACGGGTTGGCCGCGAGGTAGACCTTGGTCCTCTTGCCGTCCTCGGAGTGGAACTCTCCCTCGGTGCCCAGGTGGTACTTGACGTCGCCGGAGCCCTGGACCGACTGCGGGTCCTGCTTGCCCTCGAACTCACGGAAGATCTGGCCGTAGGACTTGCCGGCGATGTTGGCGAGGACGTTGAGACGCCCCCGGTGCGGCATGCCGATGCAGACCTCGTGGAGGTCATCACCGGCCGCGCGGCGCAGGATGCGGTCGAGCAGGGCGATGACCGACTCGCCGCCCTCGAGCGAGAAGCGCTTCTGCCCGACGAACTTGGTCTGGAGGAACGTCTCGAAGGCCTCCGCCGCATTGAGCCGCCGCATGATGCGCAGCTGCTCCTCGCGGGAGATCTTCTTGTAGGCGACCTCGACCTTGTCCTGGATCCACTTGCGTTGCTCGGGGTCCTGGATGTGCATGTACTCGATGCCGACGGTCCGGCAGTACGAGTCGCGCAGGATGCCCAGGATCTTGCGTAGCTTGAGGAAGGGCGCCCCGCCGAACCCGCCTGTGGCGAAGGTGCGTTCGAGGTCCCACAGCGTCAGGCCGTGCGTCGTGACGTCGAGGTCATGGTGTCGCCGCTGCTTGTACTCGAGCGGGTCCGTGTCGGCCATGAGGTGGCCGCGCACCCGGTAGGCATGGATGAGCTCCTGCACACGAGCGACCTTGTTGATGTCGTCGTCATGCGACGAGTCGATGTCCCGGATCCACCGGACCGGCTCGTACGGGATGCGTAGCGACTCGAAGATCTCGTCATAGAAGCGGTTCTCCCCGAGGAGCAGCTCCTGCAGGACCCGGAGGAACTCGCCGCTCACCGCGCCCTGGATGATCCGGTGGTCGTACGTCGAGGTGAGCGTGAGGATCTTGCTCACCGCGTTGCGGTTGAGCGTCTCGGTGCTCGCACCCTGCCACTCGGCCGGGTAGTCGAGGGCGCCGACACCGATGATCGTGCCCTGCCCCTTCATGAGACGGGGGACCGAGTGCACCGTGCCGATCCCGCCGGGGTTCGTCAGGGAGATGGTCGTGCCCTGGAAGTCCTCGACGGTCAGCTTGTTGTTGCGGGCCTTCTTGACCATGTCCTCGTAGGCGGTCCAGAAGTGGACGAAGTCCATCACCTCGGCCGACTTGATCGATGGGACGACGAGCGTGCGCGAGCCGTCCGGCTTCTGCAGGTCGATGGCGAGGCCGAAGTTGACATGGGCGGGCTGGAGGAGTGCAGGCTTGCCGTCCTTCTCCGTGAAGCCATTGTTCATCTCTGGGATGACGGAGAGCGCCTTGACCATCGCGTAGCCGACGATGTGCGTGAAGCTCACCTTGCCGCCGCGAGACCGGGCGAGGTGGTTGTTGATGACAACCCGGTTGTCGATGAGCAGCTTTGCCGGGACGGCGCGGACGCTGGTCGCCGTGGGAACCTCGAGCGAGGACTCCATGTTGGCGACCACGCGGGCCGGGGCTCCACGCAGCGGCGTCAGGGCGCCCTCGCTGACGGGGCCGGGCCCCTTGACCGCCGGGATGTCGCGCGGCTTCGGGGAGCCCTTCTCAGCAGCTGGGGCCGCAGTCGTCTTCTCAGCGGCTGGGGCCGCAGCCGTCGTCTGGGCCGGGGCCGCGTTCTGGGTCGGCGCCGGGCCTGCTGCGGCGGTGGGGGCGGCATTCGCCGTGGGCGCCGCAGCAGGAGCAGCCGCAGCCGGTGGGCTCTGGGTGGGCGACTGGGCCGTCGATGTGGCTGCCGGGCTGGCTGACGCGCCGGCAGCGGTCGTGGAAGGCGACTGCGCGGCAGGCGACTGTGGTGCCGGGCGAGCCGTGGGAGCACCGTTGCCGGCGGGAGCATCCTTACGGCCCTCGGTGTCACGCGGACGGTAACCCTCGAAGAACGCCCACCAGGCCCGGTCCACCGAGTCCTTGTCCGTCAGGTACTGCTGGTACAGCTCGTCTACGAGCCAGTCGTTCGGTCCGAAGGTTGCCATCGGGTCACCGGACGTGGACTGTTCAGACACGCGAATGCGCCTCTTTCGTTGCCTGGGGTGCGTCGTGCGGAGTACAGGCCCAAGCCTAGCCCCGAACGGATTCTGACCCGACAGACGTCTGAATGGCGAGTGACCCGCAGCGGTGGCGGCGGCGGGAGCCGGCACAGCGGCATACGGACAAGGGAAATGGCGGGTGGACCGGCGGCGGCCAGGTCAGGAGATGTCGGCGCGCACCGTCCGGACCGTGCCGATGAGCGCCAGGACCAGGGCGTAGCCCGTGAGGACGAGCGCCCCAGCCCACCAGGCGAGCTGGTCGGACACCGTCCCGCCGAAGCTGATGTTCTGCACGTCCAGGGTCGCGTTCGTCGCCTGGGTTGGCAGGTAGCGGGCGATGTCCGCGCCGATCTCGGTCAACGGCAGGACCGCTCCGATGATCGGCTCGACGATCCAGGCGACGCCGACTGCGATGAGCAGGGCCGCGACCTGGTTGGGGATGAGGATGCCGACCCCGAGGCCGATGAGCGCCCACAGGCCGAGCACGAGCAGGGACAGGGCCAGGGTGCGCCAGATCTCCGGGTCCCCGAACGGCTCGTGTCCGCGGGACGAGAGGATGGTCGCGCCGGTGGCCACCGATGCGACCAGCGAGGCAAGACCGTACATGGCGCCGACTGCCAGCAGCAGGATGGCCTTGGCGACCATGACTCGGCTGCGCTTGGGCTCGGCCAGGAACGTGGCGGTGATCGTCTTGTGACGGTACTCGGATCCGACGGTCATGACCCCGATCGCCAAGGTGAGCAGGTAGCC